>JANOGJ010000432.1:0-2925 GCA_031405995.1 Acidobacteriota bacterium | reverse complement strand
TCGTGGTGAAGAACACGAAGGCTGATAGCATTCCGGCCCGAGGAACCGCCTTCATGCCGTCACAGCGATTCGTCGTGGTTTGTTTTCTTGGCACCGCCCTGGCCGCCACCGGCCAGGCCCGCCAGGCGCCCGCCCCGCAGGCCTTGCCTACGAACCTGGTGACCACGGCCGAATCGTCGGGCTTCAAGGCCACGTCGAACTACGAGTCGGTCGTCCAGCTCATGAAGGCGGCTGACGCGGCCTCGCCCGTCATCTTCTACACGACGTACGGCACGACGTACGAAGGCCGCGACATGCCCCTCGCCATCGTCGGCACCGGCCTCAAGGACCAGAGCCCCGCGGCGATCCGCGCGACAGGCAAACTGCGCGTCCACATCCAGGCCAACGTCCACGCGGGCGAGGTCGAGGGCAAGGAGTCGGCGCAGATTCTGCTGCGCGAGTTCGCGATGGGCCAGCACACCGACTGGCTGCAGTCGATGGTCTTCCTCATTTCCCCCATCTACAACGCCGACGGTAACGAGCGGTACTCGCTCACGAACCGCCAGCGTCAGAACGGACCCATCTGGGGCATGGGCACGCGCAACCAGGCGCAGAACATGAACCTCAACCGGGACTTCATGAAGCTCGACGCGCCCGAGGGCAAGGCGACCGCGAAGTTCTGGGTGGTCTACGACCCGCACGTGGGGTTCGACCTGCACACGTCCGACGGATCGGCGCACGGGTACTACCTGACGTACTCGCCGCCGCTCCACCCGAATACGAGCGCGACGATCATGTCGATCATGAAAGACGAGTGGTTTCCGTTCGTGACGAAGCAGGTCAAGGCAAAGACTGGCTGGAACACGTTCTATTACGGCAACGTCGAGGGCGGCGCCGGCCGGGCCGGCGGCGGCGGACGAGCCGGACGCGCGGGCGGCGCGGCGGGGGCGGGCGCGGGCGCAGCGCCTCCTCCTCCTCCTCCTCCTCCGCCACCGCCGGCAGCGCCGGCTGGACCGCGCGCGTGGGGCACGTTCGAGCACGTCCCGCGCTTCCACAACAACTACGTCGGGATGCGCAACCGCTTCGCGCTGCTCAGCGAGGCGTATTCGTACGCGACGTTCGAAGATCGCATCAAGGCGACGAACTACTTCATGGAAGAAGCGCTGACGTTCGCCCACCAGAACGCGCAGAAGCTGAAGAACGCCGTCGCGGCCGCCGACAAAGAGTCCGTCGTCGGCACCCAACTGGCCACGCGCGCGCAGAAGAAGTCGGGCGGCCTCGTCGAGATCCTGATGGGCGAGGTCGAAGACGAAGCCAATCCGGTCAACGGCGCCATGATGAACCGGCGCAAAGATGTCATCAAAGCGGAGCCGATGGTTGACCGGTTGTGGTTCGAGCCGACGTCGACGGAGCTCGTGCCCACCGAGTTCTACGTGCCGGCGGACGCGACCCGCGCCCTCGAACTGTTGCGCCGGCATGGCGTCCAGATGCGGCAGCTCACCGCGGCGATGGCGGGCGTCGAGCAATTCGTGATCACGGGCAACACCACGGGCAACGCCGGCGCAGAGATGGGCGCGCACCAGCCACGCCGGCTCGAAGGCGCCTGGGAAGCGTCCGCGTCGCCCGCGCCGGCCGGCGCCTGGGCCGTGCCAATGACCCAACCGCTCGCGCGACTCGCCTTCTACCTGCTCGCGCCGACGTCAGACGATGGGCTCACGAATTGGAATTATCTGGACGAGATGCTCAAGGACTCCAAGACCTATCCAATACTTCGAAAGAAATAGATCAGGACAGGTTCAGGGTTCACAGTTCAGGGTTCTGGTTCGGAACTGAATGGAGGCCGGGTCTTTAGACCCGGCGTTTGAATGTTGCCAACCCTCATCGTCGCCTTCGTTCTGTTGCTTCAGACCCCCGAAGCAACCTCTCTCTTCGGCAAGCCGTTGATGTCCCCGCCCGTCGCCGAAGCCGCGCGCGCGCGGATGGAGGGCGACCTCGCGGCGGCGCGCGCCGCGTGGGAGAAGGACCGGTCGAACGCCGATGCGCACATCTGGGTGGGCCGGCGCACGGCATACCTCGGCCGGTTTCGCGAAGCCATCGCGATCTTCACGGACGGCATGAAGCAGCACCCGACCGACGCGCGGTTCTACCGGCACCGCGGCCATCGCTACCTCACGGTGCGCGAGTTCCCACGCGCGATCGCGGACCTCGAACGCGCGGCGGCGCTCGTCAAGGGCAAGCCTGACGAGGTGGAGCCGGACGGCCAGCCGAACGCGCGCAACATCCCGACGAGCACGCTGCAGTCGAACATCTGGTATCACCTGGCGCTCGCCCACTACCTCTCGGGCGACTTCGAGCGGGCGATTCCGGCGTGGCGATCCACGCGTGACGTGGGCCGCAATGCCGACAACCTCGTCTCGGCCAGCCACTGGCTGTACACGACGCTGCGCCGCGCGGGCCGCACGGACGAAGCCGCGGCGGTGCTCGCCCCGATTCGCGCGGAGATGGAAGTCATCGAGAACGGCAGCTATCACGCGCTGCTGCTGCTGTACAAGGGCGAGCGGTCAGAGGCTGACGTGCTCAAAGCCGCGGGCGAAGGCGCGAGCGCTTCAGCCGTCCGATACGGCGTCGGCGCGTGGCACTTCTACAGCGGCCGCACGGCCGAGGCACGCCGCATCTGGGAGTCGATGATCACCGGGACGGACTGGCCGTCGTTTGGATTTATCGGGGCTGAAGCAGAGTTGGCCCGTAAGAAAAGCCCGTAACACGGAGGACGCTGAGGCACGGAGAACACGGAGACATCTTGGGGGGGCAACCCAAGAGGCCTACCTCCGCGCTCTCCGTTCCTCCGTGCCCTCCGTGTTGAGGTTTTTTTCGACTAGCGAAGCAGTCGACTCACGTCGTTGAAGATGACCGTCACCATCAGCAGCAGGATCAGCGCGACGCCCG
>JANOGJ010000429.1:0-4062 GCA_031405995.1 Acidobacteriota bacterium | reverse complement strand
CCCTTAGATCCCGTCTCTATACAGTCCGTCTATCGTGTCTTTATATCGCTCGTCGATCACCCGACGCTTCACCTTCAGCGTCGGCGTCAGCTCGCCAGCCTCCATCGTGAACTCGCGCGGCAGGAGGGCGAACTTCTTGATCCGCTCGAATTGGGCCAGACGCTCGTTGACACCGTCGACGACGGCGCTGATGAGCGCGCGGGCGTCCGGCCGTCCGAGGATCGATTCCGCTTCGGCCAGTGAGCCGGGCTTGGCGACGCCGAGCTTCGCGGCGAGCGCCGCCAGGTCGGGCACGATCAGGGCCGCCGGGAAATGGCGCCCGGTCCCGACCAACACCGCTTCGTGAACCAGCGGATGCGCCCGCAGCGCGGCCTCGAGCGGCTGCGGCGCGATCTTCTTGCCGCCGGAGGTCACGATCAGCTCTTTCTTACGGTCGGTGATCCGGAGGTAGCCCTCCGCGTCCAGCAGCCCGATGTCGCCCGTGTGGAACCAGCCATCCTTGAGGGCCGCGGCCGTCTCGGCAGGCCGCTTGTAGTAGCCCTTCATGACACTCGGCCCACTCGCGAGCACTTCCCCATCGTCGGCAATGCGGAGACGGACGTTGGGGAGCGGCGGGCCCACGGTGCCGAATCGTACGCCTTCGAGCGGCACCACCGAGAGCACAGGCGAGGTTTCGGTCAGGCCGTAGCCTTCGATGATGGGCACACCGACGCCGTAGAAGAACTCACCCAGGGAGGACGCGAGCGCGGCGCTGCCCGACACGACAATGCGAAGCCGGCCTCCGAGGCCCTCGCGAATGCGTCGAAACACGAGCGCGTCAGCGAGGGGCGACACGACCTTCAGCCACAGCGACAGCCGCCCCCGAGCCCGCGCGAGCCGATGCCCCCGGGCGGTGGCCACGGACACGGCCCAGTTGAAAATCGCGCGCTTCAGACCCTTCGCCTCGCGGCCCGTCGCCAGGATGCGCGCGTGCAACTTCTCGAACACGCGCGGCACGCCGGTCATGATGGTCGGCCGCACCAGCTTGATGTCACGCGCAACCGTGTCGATCGACTCCGCGAAGATAACGGAGACGCCGTTCGCCAGGTAGACGAGCACGACCGTGTGCTCGAAGGAGTGGCAGAGCGGCAGGAACGAGAGCGCCGTGTCTTCCGGTCCAACGGCGACGACGGCCGTGATCCCTTCCAGGTTGGCGGCCAGATTCCCGTGGGTCAGCATCACGCCCTTGGGCTCTCCGGTCGTGCCGGACGTGTAGATGATCGTCGCGAGGTCGTCGCGGGTGACCCGCTTCGCCTGGTCGTGGAAGGCACGGCCGACGCCCCACCCGTCGAGAATCTGCCGGTGGCCGCGTCCAGCGATGTCGGCGAGGGTATGCACCGGCACCGGTCCGTGGGCCGGATCGACCGGCGGATCGATCACGATGACGGCGCGCAACGCCGGCACGGTCGCCGCCACGCTCAGGACCTTCGCCAGTTGCACCGGCGTCGACACGACGGCGAGGCTGGCTTCGCTGTCGCGAAGAATGAACGCGACCTGCTCGGCCGAGAGCGTCGGGTAGATCGGCACCGTGACCGCGCCGGACGCCAGCACGGCAAAGTCGGCGAGGAGCCACTCGCTGCGGCTCTCGGACAGAATCGCCACCCGGTCGCGCGGCGCCATCCCGACCGACGCCAGGCCGAGCCCGATGTCCCTCACGCGCTCGACCAACTCCCGTCCGCCGATCGGGACGATGCCGTCGGCCCGGCACTGTCCGACGAGGTCCGGCTTCGGAAAGCGGCCGCCCACGAAGAACGGCAGTTCCGCGATGGTGCGCGGCAGCGCGGCAATCTCCGAGGAGTCTGGACTCATGCGTCAGTACCCGTGCACTTTGTCGACGAGGTTCAGCAGCGGCTCGCCCCGGCGGAAGCGTCGCACATTTTCGAGGAACAGATCCACGGCGGGGGCCCAGTAATCGCCGCCAAAGGACGCCGAATGCGGGGTGATGAGCACGTTCGGCAGGCGCCAGAGGCGGCTGTCGGCGGGAAGCGGCTCTCGCACGAAGGCGTCCAGGCCGGCGCCGGCGATCCGGCCGGAGACGACCGCGTGCTCGAGCGCGGCATCGTCCACCAGTCCCCCGCGCGCGACGTTGACGAGGACGGCGTCGTGCCGCATCGCGGCGAATTCGTCGGCGCCGATCAGGGCGCGCGTCTCGTCGGTGCGGGGTACGGCGAGGACGACGACGTCGGCGCGGCCGAGGCAGTCTTTCAATTGATCCGGCCCGAACACCTCTGACACGCCTGGCGGCAACGGTTCGCCCGTCCGCCGGCGGATGCCGATGACCCGCATCCCGAGCCCCGCGCCGAACGCAGCGACCCGCCGCCCGATCGCGCCAAGTCCGACGACCAGCAGGCAGGCGTTCGAGAGCGCCCGGAACGGCCGGACCTCGGCATCGAGGAACTCTTCCTGCGCCCAGCGCGCCTCGGCCTGCCGCGACGAGGCGACAGGCAGGCGCCTGCGGACCGCGAGCGCCAGGGCGATGGCATGCTCGGCGATCGCCTCGCTGTGGACGCCGCGCGTGTTCGTGACCGGGATGGCGCTTTGCACGACGGCAGGCGGCAGCAGCCCGCCCACGCCGACGGCCGTCGTGTGGATCCACTTCAGTCGCCGCGCGGAGGCAAACTCGTCGGCCGTGATGCGCGTAGCGACGAGGACGTCCGCCGTGGGAAACTCCCGGCGCCGGTCGTCGGGCCCGCGCGCGTCGACGACCTCGACGTCAGGCAGCGCCGACGCGAGCCGGTCCACCTCGCGGGACGGGATGGTCCAGACCGGGGGACCGTGGACGCTGACAACGATGCGCACGGGAGTCTCGGTTCAACCGCGGCGGTAATGGCCGCTCCGGCCGCCGCGCTTCTCCAGCAGGCGCGCGGGACCAATGACGATCGCCCGATCGACCGCCTTCAGCATGTCGTAGAGCGTCAGCGCCGCCATACACACGGCCACGAGCGCCTCCATCTCGACGCCCGTGCGGCCGACGGTCGCGACTCGGGCCTCCAGGCGGTAGCCGCGCGCGGTGGGTGTCAAGACGACATCCACGTACGAGAGCGGAACCGGATGGCAGAGCGGGATGATCTCCGACGTCCGCTTCGCCGCCATGATGCCCGCCAATCGGGCGGTCTGGAGCGGGTCGCCCTTTTTGACCGCCCGCCGCCGGATGGCCTCTCTCGCCGCCCGATTCATCGTGACGAGGCAATCGGCCACGGCCTCGCGGTGAGTCTCAGGCTTGGCGGAGACGTCCACCATATGCACGCGGCCGCGGACGTCGACGTGCGACAGGCGCGCGCGGGGTCGCCGCTTAGGTTTTGACGGCATCGCCTTCATCTCGCGCCAGGAAGAACGAGAGGCTCTCGAGCGACACGGTCAAATCCACGTGCTTCAGTTTCACGCCCGGCGGCACCTTGAGCGTCCCCGGCGAGAAGTTCAGGATAGCCCGGATGCCGGCGTGCACCGCGGCGTTCACGACGGTCTGAGCCGAGTCGGCCGGCACGGCCACGACGGCGATGTCGATCCGTTCCTTCTTGACCAGCTTCCGGAACTCATTCGTGTCGTAAATGCTGACGCCGCCTCGCGATCGGCGGCCGATCTTGCCGCGTTCAGTGTCGAAGAGCGCGAGGATTTCAAATCCCTCCTGGCGGAAGCCGGGATAGTCGGCCAGGGCGAGGCCGAGGTTGCCGGCGCCGAGGATGACCACGCGCACGGTCCGATCCAGGCCGAGAATCGCGCGCAACTGGCGCTTGAGTTCTTTGACGTAGTAGCCCACGCCGCGCACGCCGAACTCGCCGAAGTAGGCCAGGTCTTTGCGGATCTGGGCGGCGTTCAACTGGAACTGCTCGGCCAGCGCGCGCGAGGACATCGTCTTCACGCCAGCGGCGTCGAGCGTGTTCAGGCAGCGCAAGTACACCGACAACCGCCCGGCCGTCAGCTCGGACACCTGGTCGCCGGACGTGCGTGGCTTCTTCCTCGTCACTGGAGTTTAGAAGGGGTCGTACCTGTTTTCCACAGATTTCGCGGGATCGGTGCCAGGGG
>JANOGJ010000428.1:0-9198 GCA_031405995.1 Acidobacteriota bacterium | reverse complement strand
CGCGACGTCGACGTCAAGGACTACGCTCCCGAGGACGTCCTTTGCCTGTGCACGGGGTCGCAAGGCGAGCCCCTGGCCGCCCTGCCCCGGATCGCCATCGACGACCACCGGCACGTCCGAATTGGCGCCGGCGACCTGGTCGTCTTCTCGGCCCGGAGCATTCCAGGGAACGAAAAGGCCATCGGCAGGGTCATGAATCATGTGGCCCGCCGTGGGGCCGACATCGTGGCCGATGGCGAGAAGCACATCCACGTCTCGGGCCACGGCAGCGCGGAAGAACTGAAAATGCTTGTATCACTTGTAAGACCGCGGTTCTTCGTGCCGATACACGGGGAGTACCGGCAACTGGCCCGGCACGCCCGAATGGCCGCCATGGTCTCCCCGCAAACGACGGTCATCATGGCCGAGAACGGAGACGTCCTCCGCTTCGAGGGCAACACGGCCCGGATCGTGGACCGGGTGCCCGCCGGCCGGGTCCTGATTGACGGCACCCGGACGGGCGAGATCGGCGACGAGGTCCTGCGGGACCGGCGTCACCTGGCCGGCGACGGGCTGGTCGTGTCCGTCGTGGCCATCAACAGCCAGACCGGGGCCCTCGAGCACCCCCCGCAGGTCATCACCCGCGGCCTGGCGGTCGACGCCAAGCACGACGCGATGCTGCGGGATGCGCCGGGCATCCTGGCGCGGGCGATCGCCGACGCGCCCCGCGAGGAGCGCACGGACCCGGGCCTCTTGAAGGAACGCATCAAGGTCGAGATCCAGCGTTTGTTTCGGAAGCGGGCCGGACGCCGGCCGCTCGTCTTGCCGGTGGTGATGGAAGTCTGAGGAGCGTGTCGTGTCCGAGTCTGCCCTGTCGCGTCGCATGAACGAAATCACGGGGGTCGGCTTTTTTGCCGGCGCCATGCTCTGGGTCGTGGCCCTCGGCAGCTATTCGCCGAGCGACCCGGCGTGGTTCTTCAACAGCCTCGCCTCGGCGCCGCCCGTGAACTTCGCGGGGCGCATCGGCGCGTTCCTCGCCGAAGCCTCCTTCCAGTTGATGGGCTATGCGGCGTTCCTCATCCCGGCCGCGCTCGGCGTCGTGGGCTGGCACTATTTCTGGTGCCGCAAGATCGAATCGGGCTACACCAAGCTCGTCGGCGCGGTCCTGCTCGTCGGCAGCGTGGCCGCGCTCCTCGCGCTGGCGTTCGGCGCGTTTGAAACGAGCGCCCGGCATTTCCGCGCGGGCGGCGCGATTGGCGAGGCGCTGGCGTCCGGCTTCGCGTTGTACCTCAACCGCACCGGCGCGACGATCGTTTTATTGGCGCTCCTCGCCCTGGCCGTCATCCTCTCCACGCAGTTCTCCTTCGGGATGGCGTTTACCGGCGTCGCGGCGCGCTTCCGTAACCAGCGTGGCATCCTCGATCGCTACCGGGCCTGGCAGGAAGATCGCCGGCGCGAGAAGGAACGCCGGCAAATCGTCGAGAAGCACGTGAAGAAGGCCGGACGCGATCGCGCGCCGGAGATCGAAACCAAGGTCGCCGACGCGGCCGCCAAGCTCAGGGACGCGCGCGCCCGCACGGCCTCGGTCAAGGACGATGACGTCGAGGCGGATGAGCCGCGGCTGGGACCGGCCGCCGCCGCGCGGCGTGCCGCGCCGCTGCGCGCGCCCATCGCGCAGCCGTTGCCCCTGCTCGAGGCGGAGCCGTTCAAGTCGCCGGTCGAGCGCCGCAAGGGCGGCTACACGCTGCCGCCGGTCACCCTGCTCGACGCGGCCAAGGACCAGCGCAAAATCGACGAGCGCGACCTCATGGACGCCGCGCGCCTGCTCGAGGAGAAGTGCCGCGAGTTCGCGGTCGAGGGCACGGTCGTCCAGATTCACCCCGGCCCCGTCGTCACGACCTACGAGTTCAAGCCGGACGCCGGCGTGAAGTACAGCCGCATCACCGGCCTCGCCGACGACCTGTGCCTCGCCATGAAGGCCGAGTCCGTGCTGATCGACCGGATTCCCGGCAAGTCCACGGTCGGCATCCAGATTCCCAATCCGCACCGGGAGTCCATCAGCCTCCGCGAGTTGCTGGAAACCGACACCTACACCCGCCACGGGTCGCGGCTGACGCTCGCGCTCGGCAAGACGATCCACGGCGAGCCGTTCGTCAGCGACCTCGCGACGATGCCGCACCTGCTCATCGCCGGGTCCACCGGCGCCGGCAAGTCCGTCAGCGTCAACGGCATGGTGAGCAGCATCCTCTTCCGGTCCACGCCCGAGGAAGTCCGCTTCATCATGATCGACCCCAAGCGGCTCGAGCTCGGCATGTACGAGGACATCCCGCATCTGCTCACGCCTGTCGTCGTCGACACGAAGCAGGCCGCGAACGCCCTGCGGTGGGGCGTCCGGGAGATGGAAGAGCGGTACAAGACGCTCGCGGCGAGCGGCGTGCGCAACATCGAGCAATTCAACCGGAACGTGCGCGCGGCGATGCTCGAGCCGGCCTCGCGTGAAGCCGGCGCGCCCGAACTGAAGACGATGCCCTACATCGTCGTGATCATCGACGAACTGGCAGACCTCATGATGGCGGCCGGCAAGGAAGTCGAGGAGTCCATCGCGCGGCTCGCGCAGATGGCCCGCGCGGTCGGCATCCACCTGATCCTGGCGACGCAGCGGCCCTCCGTGGACGTCATCACGGGCTTGATCAAGGCGAACCTGCCGGCCCGGCTCGCGTTCCGCGTGGCGTCGAAGGTCGACTCGCGGACCATTCTCGACGGCAACGGCGCCGAGCAGTTGCTCGGCAAGGGCGACATGCTCTACCTCCCGCCGGCGTCGTCGCGATTCGTGCGCATCCATGGGCCCTACATCTCGGAGCAGGAGACGGCGCGGCTCTGCAGCTTCATTCGGAAGCAGGGCAAGCCGGTGTACGACACGAGCATCACCGCCGAAGAGAAGACGGGCATCGAGAAGATCGAGTTCGAGAAGGACGAGCTCTTCGACGAGGCCGCCCGGATCGTCGTCTCGACCGGCCAAGCGTCGATTTCATACCTCCAGCGGCGGCTCCGGGTCGGGTTCAGCCGCGCGGCGCGCCTCATCGACATGATGGAGGCGGACGGTGTCGTGTCCCCGGCCGCCAATGGCAAGCGCGAGGTCTTAGTGGATCAGAACTATTTCGAGGTAGTGGACGCGCAGCTGAAATAGCCATGACGCAGCACCTCCCCGCCTCGCTTCGTCCGCGCCGCTCAGTCGCCGCCGTGGTGCTGGCGGCAGCCCTGGCGGTGCCGTCTGCCGCCGGGGCGCAGCAGACCGCGGAGGACCTGTTCCGGCGGGCCCAGGCACGGGAGGCGGCGCTCGCCCAGACCACGCCGGTGCCGGTGGAAGACCTGCGGTCCGTTGCGTGGGCCTATGAAGTCATCGTCCTGACCTATCCCAAGACCGGGTACGCCGACAACGCGCTCTGGCAGGGCGCGGCGCTGCTCGAGAAGGCCTACGGGCAGTCCGGCGAGACCAAAGATCGACTGAAGGCTCTCCAGCTCCTGACATGGCTCGGACGCGAGTACCCGACCAGTCCTCTGGCGCGTCAGGTCGCCGCGCGCGCGACCGCCATCGAGACGAGTCCCCGGCCGTCGGCGCCCCCACCAGCGGCGCCCACGCCCGCAACGCCGCCCGCCGCGCCAGGTCAATCCTCGGGGCGCGCGGCCCTCCAGAGCATCACGCATTCACCGCTGCCGCGCGGCGATCGCATCACGATCGAGCTCAGTCAGGAAGTGCCGTACGCGCACGGGCGGGTGGGCAACCCCGACCGCATCTATTTCGACTTCGCCAACGCGAGCGCGGCGCAGGCCGTGGTCGAGCGGCTGAAGGCGCTCGGCAGTCCGCTCGTGAAGGGCGTGCGCATCGGCCGGCCGACGGACGGGGTGACGCGCGTGGTGCTCGACCTCGAAGGGCGGCCCAAGTTCAGCGCCTTTCCGCTCTACAACCCGTTCCGGCTGGTCGTCGACGTCGAGTCCACGGCGGCTGCGCCGCTGCCTGTCGCTCCGCCGCCCGCAGCCCAGCCACCCGCCGCCGAGGGTTCATCCGGCACGTCGACGCCGATCACCACTCCCACACCGGCGCCGCCGCCACTGCCGCCGCCGATGCCGACGCGGGAATCCGGCACCGCGCACCCGGCGCCCAGCGCGCCCACCGCGCCGGCCGTACTCGGTCGCGGCGAGTACTCCATCGCGCGCCAGTTGGGCCTCGGGGTCTCACGCATCGTCATCGACGCGGGCCACGGCGGGCACGATCCCGGCGCCCAGGCCAACGGCTTGACGGAAGCGGACCTCGTCCTCGACATCGCGCTGCGTCTCGAGCGCCTGTTGCAGCAACACCCGGGGTTCGACGTCGTCCTGACCCGGCGGACCGACGCCTTCATCCCCCTCGAGGGCCGGACGGCGATCGCCAACAAGGAGAACGCCGACCTTTTCCTCTCGATCCACGCCAATTCGACGAGGCAGACGTCGGTGCGCGGCGTCGAAACGTACTTCCTCAACTTCGCGACCAATCCGGACGCCGAGGCGGTCGCCGCGCGCGAGAACGCGACGAGCGGCCAGTCGATGGGCACGCTGCCGGCGATCCTGAACGCCATCGCGCTCAACAACAAACTGGACGAGTCGCGAGAGCTCGCGTCGATCCTGCAGACTTCGCTCGTGCGGCGGCTGTTGGCGCAGAACAAGAGCATCCGGGACCTTGGCGTGAAGCAGGCGCCGTTCGTCGTCCTCATCGGCGCGCAGATGCCGAGCGTACTGGCGGAGGTCTCGTTCCTGTCCAACCGCAATGAGGCCGCGCTGCTGAAGCAGTCCAGCTATCGCCAGCACATCGCGCAGGCGCTGTGCGACGCGATCGTGAAATACCAGGCGTCGCTGAAGAAGATCACCACGCAGCGGCGGTGACCGGTGCAAACCCCGCCCCCTAACGCGTTCATCGTCACCGTCATCAACGAGCCCGCGCCCGAGATCAGCTTCGGGGACGTGATTCTCTCGGCGTTCGGCCTGACGGGCGCGCTGGTGCTGATTTCGTTGGTGCTGGCGGGGTGCCTGGCGTTTGTGCTGGTGAGCTGGCGCCGCCGGCACCCGCCCGAACGTGATCACCTGCCGTCGATCAGTCCGTTCATCACCGATCCGAGCCCACCGTCATCCCCAGCTCCGTAAGGGTGCGCACGGCCACGCCGGTCGCGCCCTTCGGCTGATAGGGCTCTTTCGACTCGGCCCAGGCCGTCCCCGCGATGTCGAGGTGCGCCCACGGACCGTCCCCGGCGAACTCGCGCAGGAACGCTGCCGCGGTGATGGCTCCCCCGCCGCGTCCGGCGGAGTTGACGATGTCGGCGATATCGCTGCGGATCTGGTCGCGCGCCTCTTCGTAAATCGGCAGCGGCCAGACACGGTCGCCGGCCCGCGCCGCGGCCGCCCGCACCGTCTCGACCCAAGCAGCGGGCGCGCCGACCAATCCGGAGACATGGCGTCCGAGCGCCACGACAATGGCGCCGGTGAGCGTCGCGACATCCACCAGGTGAGTGGCGCCGAGCTGGCGCGCGTACCACAGCGCGTCGGCGAGGATCAGCCGGCCCTCCGCGTCGGTATTGATGATCTCGACCGCCGTGCCGCTGGCGCCGCGGATCACGTCGCCCGGCCGGATCGCTTTGCCGCCCGGCATGTTCTCCGACGTCGGAATCACGCCGATGACCTGGCAGGGGGCGCCGAGGCGCGCGAGCGCGCACATCGCCGCGGTCACGGCCGCGCCGCCCGACATGTCGCTCTTCATGCGCTCCATGCCGTCGGCGGGTTTGATGGAGATCCCGCCGGAATCGAAGGTAATACCCTTGCCCACGAGGCCCAGCACCGGTGCGGCGGGCGCGCCCTTCGGCGCGTGCCGCAGCACCACCACGCGCGGCGGTTCCGCGCTGCCCTGGGCGACGCCAAGGAGCAGGCGCATGCCGAGCGCGCGCAGGCGCTCCTCGTCGAGAATCTCGACGCCGAGCCCGGCGGACGTGGCGGCCGCGGCGATACGGGCCGCAAACTCCCGCGGCGTCAGGACGTTGCCCGGCTCGTTGCTCAACGCGCGCGCGAGGTTCGCCGACTCGCCGATCACGCGCCCTCGGCGCACGGCCTCGTCGAGCGCGCGGGCATCCGCGCCCGGCGCGACGACGGTGACCTCGGCCGGATAGGCGCCGGGCGGGTCGCCGTCCTGGCGGTACGACCGGTCGTCGAACTCCGCCGCCGACAAGCCGTCGGCCACGTGCTGCGCGGCGCCGGGCGCCTCCATCCCCGCGCGAAGCAGGAACGCCACCGACGCGGCCCGGCATCGCCGCGCGGTGTGCCCCGCGATGGCGGCGAGCCTCCGCACGCGCTCCGGATCCATGTCGGCGCGCGCGCCCGCGCCGATGAGCGCCACGCGGCGGGCGCTGAGGCCGCCCCGCCCGGCGGGCGTCACGAACACTTCGTAGGCCTTGCCGCGGAACTCGCCCGCCGATCGCGCGCGGGAGACCTCGCCCCCGGTGGCGGCATCAAGCCCGGGCACGTCGTCCAGGCCGTCTCCCTCTCGGAGCACCGGAACGCACAGCAGGTCCACCGAAAGATCACCGGGACGACTCGTCGACGCCACGAAAGACATGGGCGTGGATTCTACTTCAGGTGTCGCGGGTCATTTCCTGAGCAGCCGGACGGGTTGAATGCGGCCACGGCGGATTCGAAACGCGCGCACCACGGACGTCCGGCCGGCCAGCCCGACGATGAGATGCACCCAGTCGGGATAGAGCGCTTCGGCCACATCCGTGGCCGAAGGCCACGCGGCGCCCCTCGGATGCGAGTGATAGACGCCCAGGATCCCGACGGCCGGACTCACCGCGCGCAGGACCCGCCGCAGCGCGATGTGCTCGGCGGGATCGAGACGGAAGCGCGTCCGTCCGCGCGCGATGTTGCGGATCGGCATCGCGAAGGCCACGCGCCGGCCCGCGCCGACGAGCAGGCCGCAGGCCTCGCGCGGCTTCGCGCGCCGCGCGTGGAGCACCACCGCGCCGAGGGCCTCCCGATGCATCGTGACGGTCATGCCCGCAGATCCGGCAGATCCCGAAACAGATCGAGCGCTTCGGGATTCGCCAGGGCCTCTCGATTCCGGACCGGACGACCGTGGATGACGTCCCGGACCGCCAGCTCGACGATCTTGCCGCTCTTGGTGCGCGGGATGTCCGCGACCGCGACGACGCGCGCGGGCACGTGGCGGGGACTGGCCTCCGTCCTGAGTCGATCGGCGATGCGTGTTCGCAGCCCGTCGTCCAACGCCGCGCCAGGCGCCAGCCGCACGAACAGCACGATGCGCTCGTCGCCCTCCCATGCCTGGCCCACCGCGAGGCTCTCGGCGAT
Source organism: Acidobacteriota bacterium (assembly GCA_031405995.1). Classification (GTDB taxonomy): domain Bacteria; phylum Acidobacteriota; class Vicinamibacteria; order Vicinamibacterales; family SCN-69-37; genus JANOGJ01. The sequence goes on along the minus strand of JANOGJ010000428.1, from coordinate 1,836 downwards.
CTCCGGCAACTGCTCGACCTGACGGTAGATCTCCGCCGTGCCGATGCGGACGCCGCCCGGATTGAGCGTGGCGTCCGACCGTCCATAGATGACGAAGCCGCCGTGATCGGTGGCGCGGATCCAATCCCCGTGGCACCAGACGCCGGGAAATCGATCGAAGTAAGCCGCCCGGTACCGCTCCCCGTCAGGATCATTCCAGAAGCCGATCTGCATCGACGGAAACGGCGCCGTGCACACCAACTCGCCGGGCTCCTCCGCGAGCGCGCGCCCTTGCGCATCGACGACCGCGACCGCCATCCCAAGGGCCGGCGCCTGGATTTCGCCTCGCCAGACGGGCGCGTTCGGATTGCCGCCGACGAAACAACTCACGATGTCCGTGCCGCCGGAGATCGAGGCCAGGTGGACGTCGGGTTTGATCGATTGGTAAACGAAGTCGAAGCTTTCGGGCGCGAGCGGCGAGCCCGTCGACGTGATGGTCCGGACGGTGTCGAGGCCGTGCGTCTCGCGCGGCCTGAGCCCCGACTTCGCCACGGCGTCGATGAACTTCGCGGCGGTGCCGAAGAGCGTGATGCCGGCCTGGTCGGCGAGGTCGAACAACCGTCGCCCATCGGGAAAGAACGGCGAGCCGTCGTAGAGCACGAGCGTGGCCCCCGACGCGAGGGCCGACACCAGCCAGTTCCACATCATCCAGCCGCACGTCGTGAAATAGAAGACGCGATCGCCGGGCTGCACGTCGCAGTGGAGCTGGTGTTCCTTGAGGTGCTGGATCAACGTGCCGCCCGCGCCGTGCACGATGCACTTGGGCACGCCGGTGGTTCCGGAGGAATACAACACGTAGAGCGGATGATGAAACGGAAAACGGTCGAATTCGAGGATCGGGGCGCCAGCCAGCCAGTCGTCCCACCAGACGGCCGCCGGCGGGGCCACGCCGCGATCCCGACCGTCCGCCATCGGAATCAGCACCACCTGACGCACGCTCGGCAACTCGCGCGCCACCTCGGCGAGCTTGGCCCGGCAGTCGAACCACTTGCCGCCGTACGCGTAGCCGTCCACCGAGAGCAGCACGACCGGACTGATCTGGCCGAAGCGATCGAGGATCCCGCGGGGGCCGAAGTCCGGCGAGCACGACGACCAGACCGCGCCGAGCGCGGCGGCGCCGAGCGCGGCCACGATCGCCTCGGGCGTATTCGCCAGGATGCCGCAGACGCGTTCGCCCGGCTGGACGCCCGCCCGCTGGAGCGCCGCCGCCGCTTGTCCGACCGCGCGGGCGAGCTCCGCGTGCGTCAGCGTCCGGTCGCGGCCCGCCTCGGACGTCGCGACAATCGCCGGCGTGTCGCTGCGATCCGCGATCAGGTTCTCGGTGAAGTTCAGCTGCGCATCTGGAAAGAACCTCGCGCCCGGCATGCGATCCAGATCCACGGCTGCGCGCGCGCCACGCTCCCCGCGTATCGAGCAGAACGCCCACACCGCGGTCCAGAACGCCGGCGAGTCACGAATCGACCACTGATGGAGCGCACGGTAATCCGCGAACGGGCCGACGGACCGCTCCGCGAGATGTCGGATGAACGCCGACAGACGGGACGCCGCAACGCGGTCAGCGGACGGCTGCCACAGCGGCGGCACGGCGGAAATCAGGCCTGGCCCCGCAGGGTCGCGGCAAGCTCGGCGCGCCAGCGCTGCGCCTCCGCGAACAACGCCGCCATCTCAACGCTCTCGCCGAGCGCCGGCGCCGTTGGCAACCGGGCCACGAACGCCTCGAGCGCCTCGACGACGAAGTCCGCGTTGGTCGCGAGCGTCCCGTGCCAGGACTCGAACGGGCTCGCCGCCACGCGCGTC
>JANOGJ010000417.1:0-7574 GCA_031405995.1 Acidobacteriota bacterium | reverse complement strand
GACGCGCTAATCAAAGAGCTGCAGGACTACGTCAAGTCACAACTCGCGCCGTACAAGTATCCGCGGGCGATTGAGTTCGTCGCGGCGCTGCCGAAGACGCTCACGGGAAAGATCCAGCGGTTCCGATTGCGCGAGGCGCAGAAGGAGGTGTCAGAGTGATCATCCACGAGCCGGACGGCTGGGCGCGGCCCAGCGGATTTGCCAATGCCGTGAGCGCGACCGGCCGCATGGTGTTCGTCGCCGGCCAGGTGGGGTGGAACCCGGCGACGGGCACGTTCGAGAAGACAGATTTTGCCGGCCAGGTGCGCCAGGCGCTCGAGAACGTGGTCGCGGCGCTTGGCGCGGCAGGCGCGCGCCCGAATCAGATCACGCGCCTGACCTGGTACCTCACCGACCGCGACGCGTACCTCGCCGAACGCCGCGCGATTGGCACGCACTATCGCGAGGTGATCGGCCGTCACTTCCCCGCGATGTCGGTCGTCGTCGTCGCCGGGCTGGTGGAACCTGGCGCACTCGTCGAGATCGAGGCGACGGCGGTCGTTGAAGAGACGAGCTAAGACTGCATGTCCGCACGCGCTCTCCTGAGTCTGTTCGTTCTGTGCCTCATCGGGGCGGCGGCCCCCTTGCATGCGCAAACTCTCTCAGCCGATCGGACCACGGCCATCGACGGCCCTCCGGCGCCGCGGGCGCCGGAAACGATCACGCGCGACGCGATCGGGCGCGCCACCGTGCGGGCCATCAAGCTGACCGAACCGATCCGGCTCGACGGCCGGCTGGACGAGGCCGTGTACGCCGCCGAGCAGCCGTTCGGCGGCCTCATCCAGGTGACGCCGACCGCCGGGGCCGCGTCGAGCGAGCGCACCGACGTCTGGGTGACGTACGACGCCACGCACATCTACGTCACCTGCCGGTGCTGGGACTCGGCGCCGCCCGATCAATGGATCGTCAACGAACTCCGGCGCGACACGACCGGGCTGCGCAACAACGACCACTTCGGCGTGATGTTCGACACGTTTTACGACCGCCGCAGCGGCTTCATGTTCTACGCGAACCCGATCGGCGCCCGCGCCGACTACTCGGTCGTCGATGAGGGCGGGTCCAACACGGACTGGAATCCGGTCTGGGACGTGAAGGCCGGGCGGTTCGACGGCGGCTGGATCCTCGAGATGGCGATTCCATTCAAATCGCTTCGCTACCGATCCGGCGCGAACCAGGTGTGGGGTCTGCAGCTGCGGCGCTCGATCCGGCGCAAGAACGAGTGGGCGTATCTCACGCCGGTGCCAGCCCTGATGGCCGGTCCCCAGGCGCTCAATCGCGTGTCGTCGGCGGGCACGCTGGTCGGCCTCGATCTGCCCGAGGCCAGCCGCAATCTCGAATTCAAGCCGTACGCCTTCGGGGGCGTGACGACCGACACGCGGCGGGTCCCGCCGGTGTCGAATGACAGTGAGGCCCGCGCGGGAATGGACGTCAAGTACGGCGTCACCGCGAACCTGACGGCGGATCTGACGATGAACACGGACTTCGCGCAGGTCGAGATCGACGAGCAGCAAATCAACCTCACGCGGTTCAGCCTGGCCTTCCCCGAGAAGCGGGACTTTTTCCTGGAGGGCCGCGGCGTGTTCGACTTCGCCCGAGGCGGCCAGGGCGCGCAAGGCGGTCAAGGCGGCGCCGGAATGGCGTCCACCTCCGACACGCCCTCGCTGTTCTACAGCCGGCGCGTCGGCCTCAATGCCGGCCGCGTCGTGCCCCTCGAGGCCGGAGGCCGGCTGACCGGCAAGGTCGGCGCATACGCCGTGGGATTCATGCTGATCCGGACGGGCGAGGAAGCCGTGTCGGCGACGACTCCCACCACGTTCGCCGTGCTGCGCGTCAAGCGCGACATCCTCCGCCGGAGCGCGGTCGGTGCGATGTTCACTGACCGATCGGTGGCGATCCTGGGCGGCGGCCCCAACCGCGCCTACGGCGTCGATGGGGCCTTCTCTTTTTACCAGAACGTCCAGATGAGCGCGTACGTCGCGCGAACCGAATCACCCGGGCGCACCGGAGACGCGACCAGCTACCAGGCCAAGATCGACTACTCGGGCGATCGCTACGGCGCGCAGGCCGAACACCTCAAGGTGGGCCCGGACTTCAATCCGGAGGTCGGCTTTCTCCGCCGGCGGGATTTCGAGAAGTCGTCGGCGACCTTGCGCTTCAGCCCGCGGCCCCGGTCCCTGCCGTCCATCCGCAAGCTCACGTGGCAGGCCCGTGTCGACTACTTCGAGGACAGCGCCGGCGTCGTGGAGTCGCGCGAGCAGAACGGACGCTTCGTCGTCGAGTTTGAGTCGAGCGATCAGATCACCGTCGAGGGGACGCGCGCGTTCGAGCGCCTCGACGCCGCCTCCGTGATCGCGGGTCTCGCCATTCCGCCGGGGGCGTACGACTTCTGGGACGTCAAGACCTCCTACCAGCTCGGCCAGCAACGACGCGTGTCGGGCACGGTTGCTTTCACGTACGGCCGCTTCTACGACGGCACGATCACCGGGGCTGAACTGACGAGCGGCCGCGTCGTGCTGTCGAACCGCCTGTCGCTGGAACCCAGTGTCGCGGTCAACGAACTGGACCTGCCGGCAGGCCGCGTCCTCCAGACGCTCGTCCGGACCCGCGCCGACTACGCCTTCTCGTCGCGCATGTTCGCGAGCGCGTTGCTGCAGTACAACTCGACCGACCGTACGTTCAGCAGCAACCTGCGCTACCGCTGGGAGTACCGGCCCGGCAGCGAGCTCTTCGTCGTGTGGACCGACGAGCGCGACACCGGCACGCGCGGTCCGTCCCTGCGCAACCGCGCGCTCGTCGTCAAGGTCACGAGGCTGTTCAGGGTTTGAGGGGACTCACTGTGAAGAACAGTATCGTGGCAGGCGCTGAATCGGCTGGGCAAGGGTCCGGCATCAGTAGATGATCACGAATCCGCCGTCCGGGCGGGCATAGGCGGCGAGAAGACTCCAGACGGGCACGCCCGCGGCTCGTCCGGACACGGGCGTCAGCCGGCCGTCCCGATCGAAGACCTGCCAAACGAGGCGTTTCTGTCGATTCGCTGTTCGCACATGCGTTCCAGGCGTCATCTCGCCGGCAGCCCCATAATCGCCCTGCAAAACCCCTCCGACGTGAACCCACATTCGGCGTTCGCGTGGCGCTGGGCCGCACGAAGATTACGCCGGAAGGCCCGAAGCTCGGCCATTCGCCGATCGATTTCTCGAAGGTGCGCGGCACAGAGCGCGGCCACGCGCGCGCACGGCATCTTACCGCCGCGCCCCAGACTTAGAATCTCGCGAATCTCCTCGAGGGAGAATCCGAGGCGCTGCGCCCGCCGAATGAAACCCAGTTCACTGATGGCGTCGTCCGTGTACACGCGGTATCCCGCGTCGGACCTCGCGGCTCGGGTCACCAGTTTCTGCGCCTCATAGAACCGGATCGTGTGGGCTGGAACACCAGAGCGGCGGGCGATTTCCCCGATACGCATGCCGTCAGTCTAGCTTGGCCCTTGACCTTCAAGGTAACTTGAAGGTGTAGAACATCCCTGGAGGCTCGAACGTGCGGTTTCGACGTGCATTGATCCTGGCTGCGGGAATGACGATCCTGCCCGCGGTCGTCGCCGGTCAGACTTGAGCGGGTTGAAGCAATCCCTACCTCCCAGGTTGGCGAGGTGTGCTCACAGACGGTCTGGCGCAGAAGCGACTGCAGGTCAGCGGTTGGTTCCTCGCTGAGGATCGCGATACACCGTACGACGGATCCGACAAGACGCCGAATCCGCTCGACGAACGGACGAAGATTCGCGTGTGGACCATTACGTTCAACGGCGGGGTGTCTCTGCCGACGGGCAAGACGGAACAACCACGTTTCCGGACAGAAATGGACGAAGAGAGTTTAGTACCGGTTTCCCGACTTCAGCGAGGGACCGGCACGTTGGATCCCATATTCGGTCTTAGCGCGAGCAGAGTCATCGCGGGTGTCTTCCCGCCGGGTGTCCGGCTGTTTGTCAGCGGTGCTGCGAGATGCTTTCGAGGGCCTGCCCGTACTCGTTGGCGGAGGCGACTGGCTGAACGTCGCACCTGCGGTGGCGGTTGGAGTCGGTCCGATCACTCTGCAGGCAGAGATCAAGTTGCCAATGTACCGCTCCCTTGCGAACCGGCAACTCGACTCCGCCCGCAGTTTTCAGTTGGGAGTTGTCTGGGCGCCGTTTTAGGAGCCCCCTGCATGTTGGGTGTGCCAATCGGGACAGCGTCGGTCGGGCGATCCAAGTACGGTCGTCCTCTGCCCTGCGGGATTCCCGGCACCGACGGGGTGGAATCCCGCAGGGCCGGCCCATCATCGAATTGGAGTGCGAAAGAGCGCCTGTTTTTCGCAACGGCTCGCGGCGCCTCGTTGGCGCCTTTCTTGCGTCTGCTGAACTGAGGAATCAGACCACGTGATTCGAGCCACTGCACTTTCCATTCTGCTGGCGTTGGCGGTTGGGCCCAACGCCCTGCTTTGCAGAACGTGGTGTGACCAGCCAGCGGCCAGTGGGTGCCACGAAGAGGATTCGCTGCCCTCACCGGGCCTGACCCGCGACGACACCTGCCAACCCGGGGCGCTCATCGCGACCTTCGTCCGGGAAGACGTCCGGCGCGGCGACGCCAATCCAAACCCGGGCCATGCCGTTCTGGTTTCCCGCGACGCGTTCCTCCGTTCGACGACCGACGCCGGCCAGGGGGCAGCGCTCTGGCGTCATCGGCCGCCCGGCCACCGGTCTCCCACCACCACACTCCGGATCTGACGTCTCTGCCGCGGTCGTCGCGTGAGGACCGCGCACGCGGTCCACGACCGCTTGCATCCGAGCCGGCGATATCTCGCCGGCCGGCAGACGTCCGCAAGAGCCATGTGGTGATCGACATGAAACGTGCAACGGGTCTTCGATTCGCTCTTCTCCTCGTCGTGACGGCGACGCTTTGGCCGATCCAGGCCGTCGCTCAGACGGCGCCTCCGTCACCGCTCAGCCTGGCCGACGTGATTCGTCTCGCCGGCGAACGGAGAGACGAGATACAGGCCGCGCGCGCACGCACGCGCGCCGGGGAGGCGCGGCCGACCATCGCCTCGGCGCTCGAAGACCCGATGTTCTCTGGTTCGCTCGATCATCTGCCGTTCATGCTGGGTGGCGCGGATGTGAGTTTCACAGTCGAGCAGCGCATCCCGCTCTCCGGGATCCGCGGCCATCGTCGCGCCTCGGCGCTGGCGGATCTCGATCGGCTCCGCGCGGACGCCAGCCGGACGGCGCTCGACGTCGGACTCCAGGCCGCCACGGCCTTCCTGATGCTGCAGGAACGCCGCCGCACGGCGGCGCTGGTCACGGAACAAACCGCCTTCGCCCGCGACGTCGTGACCGCCGCAAACGCGCGGTACGCAAGCGGCACCGCGCCGCAAGCCGACGTGCTGCGCGCGGAGGTCGAGGTCGCGCGCCTGGAGACATCGGCGAAGGCGCTCGACAGCGACGTGCGCGCCGCCGAGGCGATGCTGAATGCGAGCCTGGCGCAGGACGCGGACGCGCCGGTTCCACCGCTCGCCCCAATCGCGTTCGCGGAGCCGCTGCCCTCCTGGCCCACGATCAAGGCCGCGTTGACATCCCGCCCGGAACTGGCGGCCGGCCGCGCGGAAGTCGCCCGCGCCGAGGCCGAAGTGCTGGTCATGCGCGACATGTTCCGCCCGATGGCGACCATCCGTACGGGACCGGCCTACACCATGGCCGAGGGCGGCGGCTGGATGGCGATGGTGGGTGTCAGCTTGCCCATCTGGCGCGGCAAGCTCCGCGCCGGAGTCGCCGAAGCGCAGGCGATGCGCGCGATGTCCGAAGCGGATCTGCGGGCGATGACACGGATGATCGAAGGCGGCGCCGCGGTCGCGGTCAACCAACTCCAGGCGGCTCGCGATCGGCAGACGGCACTCACGAACGAGGTGTTGCCGCGCGCGCGCATGGTGATCGAACCGGCCGTGGCGGGCTACGCATCGGGCCAGTTGCCGCTCGTCAGCGTCATCGAAGCCGTGCAGGCGCTGTGGCTGGTCGAGTCCGACCTGATTGCCGCCGACACCGAACTTGGCCTGGCGTGGGCGCGTCTCGGGCGCGCTCTTGGATCGTACGAGGCGATCATCCGATGACACCCTTCAACAGACCTCACCGATTCGCCGCGCCCCTGGCCGCAGCTCTCGCGACGGCCGCGATCTTCACCGGTACCCTGTGGGTTCAGCACTCCCGCGAGGCGTGGCCCTTCGCGCCCGGCCCGCCGCCGGCCGAGGCGATGGACATGTCCGGCACGACCGCCGACCCGACTACCACCCCCGGGTCGATCCCGAATCGGGTCCCGGTCGAGCTCACGGCCTCGACGCTCGAGGCACTCGACATCCGCCTCGAGATGGTCAGGCGGGAGTCCCTGACGCAGGCGGTTCGCGCCGTCGCCACCGTCACACCGGACGAATCGCGGATCTCGCAGGTGCACACTCGCGTCGCCGGATGGATAGAACAGCTCGATGTCAACACCACAGGCGAGATGGTGCTGGCGGGACAACCGCTCGCGCGGATCTTCTCGCAGGAACTGCTCTCATCCCAGACCGAGTACCTGGCCGTTCGGAAGACGACGGCCGCCTCCGGGATCACGAGCGTCGTGGCGGCCAGCGGCCGCACGCGGCTGGCCGTTCTCGGGATGACGCCGGCGGACATCGACGCCATCGAACGGACGGGCGAGCCCAAGCGCCTGGTCACCGTCGTCGCCCCCAGGAGTGGCGTCGTCGTGGAGCGAGGCGTCACGGTGGGCACGTCGGTCGATCCGTCGACGACGCTCTTGACCATTGCGGACCTCTCGCGCGTGTGGGTGCTCGCCGAGGTCCCGGAGGCGAGCATCGCGGCGGTGCGGGTCGGCACGAGGGCCCAGCTTGATTTCGCGGCCTCCGGCCGGGCGCCGTTTGCCGCCCGTGTCGACTTCGTCTACCCGATGCTCACCGAACGTACACGCACGCTGCGGATCCGTCTTTCGGTGGCCAATCCGGACGGCACGCTCAGGCCAGGGCTCTACGGCACCGTCGCATTTGAAACGGCCGGGCCCGCGGCGATCACGGTGCCGCGCGACGCGGTGGTCGACACCGGACTGCAGCAGCATGTCTTCGTCGCCACCGGCGATCGGTTCGAGCCGCGGCTCGTGACGATCGGCCTGCAGTTGGCGGATCGCGTCGAGGTCCGCACGGGCCTCACGGAGGGCGAACAGGTTGTGGCCTCGGGCGTGTTCCTCCTGGATTCGGAAAGCCGGTTGCGCGCCACGGGCGGCGCCGGCGGGCACAGCGGCCACGGGGCACCGGCCGCGCCTCAGCAAAAACCGACGGGCGCTGTGAAACCTCCGGCCCAGGTCGCTGACCCGCACGCGATCCATAAGAAGTAACGGTCATGGTCGAACGCATCATCGAGCTGTCGGTCCGTCACAAGTGGGTCGTCTTCGCGGCGGTGCTGGTGCTCGCGCTCTGGGCGGTCGATTCAGTCCGCAAGACGCCGCTCGATGCCCTGCCGGACCTGTCGGACC
>JANOGJ010000352.1:0-4429 GCA_031405995.1 Acidobacteriota bacterium | reverse complement strand
CGTTCTGATACAGCACGTGCACGAAGCGGTAGTTCTGCGTGAGCGTCAGATCGGGGAACTCGCGCTCCGCGCCGCGCTCGACGAACACGTGCACGCGCTCGAGCACGTCGAGGCGGTCTTCGACATCCGCCGGATCCATCTCGACCGCCTCGCTCACGATGGCCGAATCGAACTCGGGGCCCTGCACGCTCGCCGCGACGAGCAGCTTTCGGTCGCGCTCGTCGAGTTGCTGGATCTTCCGCTGGATCATGCCGCGGACCGACTCCGGCAGATCGCGCGGACCGTCCAACGCGGAGGCGGCGAGCCGCCAATGTCCCTGCTCCTCGAAGATCCCGCCGGAGTCCCGGAGGTAGCGGAGCAGGTCGGCCATGAAGAGCGGGTTGCCCTCGGTCTTTTCGTGGATCTCGGCGGCGAAGGTCGGCGAGAACGTGTGTTCGGGGAATTCCAGCGCGAGGTAGTGTCCGACGTCGGCCGGCTCGAGAAAGCGCAGCGCGACGTCCTCGAGCAGGCCGCGCGAGCGAAGGTCGCCCTGGATATCGAGAAACGGGTGCTTCACCAGCGCCATTTCCGCTGGCCGGTAGGTCGCGAGCACGAGCAGGCGCATATCGGCGAAGCGGCCCGCGAGATAGTTCAGCAGATCGACCGTCGAGACGTCGGCCCACTGCAGGTCGTCGAGAAACAGGACGACCGGCTGCGCCCGCGACAGGTCCTGGAGGAGCGCGCCGAGCTCGCGCTTCAGCCGCTCCTGCGACGTCGCCTGCACCTCGGCCCGAACCTGGGCGATGGCCGTCTGGTCGCGCACTCCGGAGGCGACCTGCAAGTACCACGTCGGCGCCACGGTCTTCAGCAGCTGATGAATGGACTGCTGGACCTGCCGATGGAGCAGGCTGTCCATCGCGTCGAGAATCGGAAGGTAGGCCTCTGAGCCGGCGAGCCGTTCCGAGCAGCGGCCCCGCGCGACGATCGGTCGCTCGGTTCCCGCCGCGAGCTCGGAGAAGAAATCCTCCACCAGGCTGGTCTTGCCGATGCCGGCCTCGCCAGACACCGTCAGGAACAGGCTGCGGCCGTCGCGCACGCGGGCATAGGCCCGTCGCAGGTGCTCGCGCTCGGCGTCGCGTCCGACGGTGGTGCGCCGCGTGGTCGTCGTGGCGCCGACGGTCTCGACGAGGGCATCCGGCACGAGGAACCGCGACAGTTCGTCCTCCACCTGCCGCGCCGTGGGCCGCGCCGCCGGCGGCTTGGCCAGCATGCGCAGGACCAGCGCATCGAGCGCCTGCGGCACGGCGGGATTCAACCGGGCGATCGGCACCGGCTGCTCCGAAATGATCGCCGCCAGCACACCCATGCTCGTGGGCGCGACAAACGGCCGCTCGCCGGCCGCCAGCTCGTAGAGCACGATGCCGAGCGCGAACACGTCGCTCGGCGGGTCGGCCGTGCCGATGCGCGCCTGTTCGGGTGACATGTACGACGTCGAACCCATCAGCGTGCCCGGCTGGGTGGCCACGTCGGTGCGCGTCGTGTCCGTCGCGCCGGCCAGATCCACGAGGCGCGCCAGGCCGAAGTCGAGCACCTTCACGTAGCCGTCGCCGCGCACCATGATGTTCTCGGGCTTCACGTCGCGATGCACGATGCCGGCCGCGTGCGCCGCCGCGAGCGCCCGCGCCACCTGCCGGCCAATCTCGACGATTGTGCTGGCGGGCGGGCGCTCCTCGACGAGCGCGCGCAGCGTGCGTCCTTCGATCAGCTCCTGCACGATGAAGTGCCCGCCGTCCGGCGTCTCGCCGACATCGTGGATGGTGACGATGTTCGGGTGGTTCAACGCCGAGGCGGCGCGGGCTTCGCGCAGAAACCGCTCGACGGCGCCCGTCTGGGCGCCGGCGTCGAGCATCACCTTGATCGCCACTCGCCGGTTGAGCCGGGTATCGTACGCCCGGTACACCTCGCCCATGCCGCCCTGACCCAGGCGGCCTTCCAGGCGATAGTGGCCAAGCGTTGTGGGGGTCATCGGTTTGGCGGAGACAGGGGGGACACTATACACCCCCGGGAAACCGGTCCGGAGGCTCGAACGCTCGTATAATCGCGCCGAAAGATGCCATCGCTGCGCGTGACGGTTGTCTCCCTCGCCACGGTTCTTACCGGGAAGGCGCTGATTGCCTGCCGGCTTCGACGGGCGCCGGAGGGATGGCGCCGGACGGTGGGCGTGCTCCTGCGGTCCGAGTCCACTCGATTCGCCCTGTCGGCGTTTGGCGTCCGCGTTCCCGCGATCGGCGGCGCCGGCCCGGCCATCGACACGCGGATCGCGGACGCGCTGGTCTCACACTTGGCCTCCGAGCCCGACGCCCACTTCAGTCTCACCTGGGAACCGTGGGTCACGGTGCGCCGACGCACCGGATGGGTCGATGTCGTGGTCTTACGATTCTCTGCCGCCGGCGACCTCGCGGAGATCGAGCCGCATCTCTCGCCGGCCCACCCCGAGACCCTCGATCGCGCGCTGCGGGACGACGCGCACCAGCGGATCATCGACGCGTACAACCGAACGAGGCAGCTTCCCGAGGTGCGCCGGCCGGCCGCGCTGCTCGAGGCCGTCAGCGCCACGTTGCCGTCCGCGGCGACCGGTGCGTACGTGCGTCGGCTGCTCGCGGCCTGCTGCCTGTCGACCGAGACCCTCGAGGCGTCCACGCCGGAGCAGCGCTTTTCTCCGCCTCAGTTCTCCGCGCGGCGCTCGCTGGGCTTCGGCTATCTCTCGGTTGTCGCGCGGCCGGATCGACACGGTCATGCGGCGGATCTGTGGTTCAGCGCCCATCATGTCGGTCTCGATGGCGTCCCGCTGCAGGAGCTCATCTCGAGGCTCGAGCGGGCGTGGGGTCTTGCCGAGCCGGTCGCGTTCCCGAGTGCCGGTACCGGCGCCCCGTTCGTGGAGCCCCGCGTTTGTTCGGCGCCAGGCGAGCGCCCGGTGGATCACCTGATCACCTTCGCCGACTTCTCGCCGATCATGGCCCTCCGCAAGGACCTCAATGCCCGGTACGGCGTCTCCATTGGCGGTGAGGTGACGTTCGGCGCGCTGCTGGCCTGGCTGCTGAACAGGGAGCCCGAGTTTGCCGGCGTCCGGGTGGCGTCGACCGTCGATGTGGCCGCGTCCGGCGGGTACGACCGCGACGTCGACGTCGTGCCGCTGAGGCCGGCCGACTTCGTGAGCGGTGACGATCCGTGGGGCGGGTTTGTGGAGTACGCACGCGAGTTCAACCGTCTGCTTGCCGCCTCGCGCGCGCGGACGAGCCCGCTCCGCGCCGGCATGCAGACGGCGGGACTCCTGCCCGCGTGGGCCCATGCGCAGGCCGTACGAGCCAACCCGGCCGCGCTGGACACGACCTTCGGGACGCTGTGCATCACGATTGTCCGCGACGCGAAGGTGTTCGTCGCGCCGATGACCGACCTCGGGCTCGGCCACGGCTTCTTCGCCATCGGCAGCGCGGATCTGTTGACGGCCGGCGGCCGGCGGGTGGCGTCCGTGTCCATCAAAGGCGATGCCGGGACGGTCGCGCACTATCCCGCGATTCTGCAGCGTGTGATCGATCGGTGCGCGTCGACCGGATCGTAGTCTTCCGCCAGGGCGAGGCCGCCACCGCCTGGCTGATGTTCGCGTACGCCTTCCTGGCGATGACGGCCTACAACATCGTCAAGCCCGTCACGCGGTCGAAGTTCATCAGCGATCTCGGCGCGGACAACCTGCCCTACGTCCAACTGGCCGCGGGCCTGCTCATCGGCGTGCTGGTCTATTTTTACGGCTACGGGGCCTCGCGGCTGCCGCGCCGGTGGGTCGTGCCGGCGACGCACGCCGGCCTGGCCGCGATCCTGCTCGCGTTCTGGCCGCTGTTCCACACCGGAGCCGTGTGGGTGTCGGCGGCGTTCTTCGTGTTCGGCCTCACGCTGGGCTTGCTGCTCCTCAGCCAGTTCTGGACGCTCGCGAGCGATTTGTACGACGCCCGCCAGGCCCGCCGGCTCTTCGGGTTCATCGGCGGCGGCGCGAGCCTCGGCGGCGCGATGGGCGCGGGCGTCACGCGGCTGGCTGTCGATGCGGTCGGGACGACCAACCTGGTGCCGGTCAGCGCGGTCGTGCTGCTGGGCTGTAGCGTCGTCGTCGCCGCGATTCTGCGGCGCGAGCCCGCGGCGGGCGGCGCGTCGCCGGTGCAGGCGGAACGCGGTGTCGGCCTCGGTGAGGCGATCGGACTGCTCGCCGCCTCGCGGCAACTGCGCATCATCACCCTGCTCGTCGCGTGCGCGGCGATGAGCGCCGTCGTGATCGAGCAGCAGCTCAACATGGCCGCGGCCGAGACCGGCGCGTCGATGGACGAGATCACGCGCATCCTCGCCGAGGTCGCGTTCTATCTTTCGCTCGCGGGGTTCGTGCTGCAGGTCGGCGTGACGAGCC
>JANOGJ010000328.1:0-4303 GCA_031405995.1 Acidobacteriota bacterium | reverse complement strand
GCGGACGTCCTCCACGAACCAGAAGACCGGCGACGTGCCCGCGCCGATCGAGAACCACTTGGTCACGCCGGCTTCGACCGTCACCATGAACACGGCGTCGAACGCGACGTACCCCTGGCCGGGCGCCAGCATGCGACCCGTCGGCGCGTAGAACAAACGCGACGACCCTACCGCCGGCGCGGTCGTGGCCGGTGACGCCGCGGGCGTCTGCGCTCCGGCGCGAGTCGGACACACGGCAAACAGGACGGCAATCACCAATGACCCAATGGCCCGATGGAATGGCCCAATAGCCCAATGCAATAACTCAATAACCCGATGACCAATAACCAATGTCATCCCAGCCTCCGTCTTCAGTTTGGGCCGGGGTCCCCGATGGCGTCGTGAGAGAAGGCTGAAGAAACCACGAAGAAAGCCTGCCTGGTCACGCCGCTCGCTCGCCGAGCCGCGCGAGCACCGCACGGAAACCAGCCTCGCTTCGGAGCGGCGCCAGCAGCGGCTCTACCGTGATACTCCAGCCTGCGAAACCGGCGGGCGCTTCCGCGAGCAGGCGCGTCAGGGTGCGGATCGCGGCGCGCGGGCCGTCGAACACCACGTCCGAGCAGGCGGCAGCCATCGCGGCATCCGTCTGGCGGCCCTGGTCGCGAAGTCCGGTGATGGCGGCCTCGGCGCGGGCGCGCGCCGCTTTCGCGTCGGCCGCGCGTCCCTGTCGCAGCCGCACCGCGCCCACGCCGAGCAGCGATCGCGCGTGGTCGGGGTACGCGGCCAGCGCGCGCTCGAACATCTCAATCGCGCCGGCCAGATCGCCGGCCTCCATCAGCGCGAAGCCGTGGCCGTTCTGCGCGTCCATCATCAACTCGCTCGATATGAGACCGCGCCCGCCCCGCGCCTGCTCGCGTTCGAACCCGCGGCGGGCGCCGGCCGCATCGCCGCCCGCGAGCCGGGACAGGCCGAGCAGCCAGTGCAGGCCGCTGCCCGGCAGGCGCGCGGGACCGGACTCGGCGTCAGATTCAAACGCGAGACCCTGTCGCAGGACGTTCTCCGCGATCGTGAGGTCGTTGCGGGCGACGTGCACCATCGCGGACGCGAAGTGCGCGTAGGCCAGCTGCGGATACGCCGCCGTCACGAACTGCATCGCCGCGATCCGCTCGCTGCCCCACGCCGCGACGCCGAGGCGGAAATGGTGGCGCCAGTTGCCCGGCTCGAGCGCGACCGCGAGGCGGCCCGCCGCGACGGCCTCGGGCGACTGGTCGGCGCCGGCCAGGAAGAACGCGAGCGCCGAGTGCGCCTCCGCCAGATCCGGATCTAAACCGATCGCCTGGCGCGCGTGAGCAATGGCCCCCGCGCGGGCGTCGACGTCGGGCCGGTGCCGCGCGCGCGACGCCTGAAACCGCCAGAAGCACGCGTGCGCCAGACCGACGTGCGCCAGCGCATACCGCGGGTCAAGAGCGATCGCCCGCTCGAAGTAGACGATGGCCGCCGGCACTTCGGCCGGATCGAGCGTCTCCAGCTTCAGACGCCCTTCGGTCAGGGCGCGGTACGCGTCCAGGTTCGACGTCTCACGCGCCCGCATCCGGGCCGCGACCGCCGGCGTGATCGTGAGCTGCAACGCGGCTGTGAGATCCGCCACGAGCGCGTCCTGCAAGCGGAAGACCTCCGCGATCGGGCCGTCGGCCTTCGCGTGCGCGATCGCTTCGCGCGTTCGGACGTCGACGACGCGCGCGGTCAGGCGGAGGTCGTCGCCCGATCGCTGGAAGCTGCCGACCACCGCCAGGTCCGGGCCGGCCGTGCGCCCGTCCGGCGCGGAACCGGCGCGCGCCGCGTCGGCGGCCAGCGCGCGATCGAGCACGACAAGATCCCGAATCGCGCGCAGGTCGTTCGTCACCGTCTCGGCGATACCCGCCGACAGCCAGTCCATGCCGGGATCGCCGGCGACGTTGGTGAAGTTCATGACGAGAATCCGGCGTAGCCGTGCGGACGCCGCGCCTGGCCCCGGCGCGCCGACGGCCTGCGACCTGGGCGGCGCCGCGGGCTCCAGGACTTCGACGACCGCCACGAACCGATAGCCTCGGCGGGGCACCGTCTGCACGTAGGCGGGAGCGGACGAATCGTCGCCCAGCGCTTGCCGGAGGTCGGACACGACCTGGGTGATCGCGTTGTCGGTGACCGCGACGCCCGGCCACAGCGCCTGGAGAATTTCGTCCTTGGTGACGAGCGCGCCCGGCCGCGACGCGAGCAGAAACAACAGGTCGATGACCTTCGGCGCAAGCTGGAGCGGCGTCTCCCCCTTCAGGAGGCGGTAAGCCTCCCGATCCAACGCGAAGGCGCCGAAGCGATAGGTCAATACACGCTCTTGATCAACCCGCCATCGACCTGCAGTGACGCGCCGGTGATGTACCGCGCGGCGTTCGAGAACAGGAACACCGCCGCGTTGCCGTACTCCTCGGGCTCGCCGTAACGGCCGAGCGGGATCGTCTTGCCCCAGCCTTCACGGACGGTGTCCGCCGTGCCGCCCGTCGCTTTCGCGCGAATCGTGTCGAGTTCGCGCACGCGATCGGTGTTGATCCGGCCCGGCAGCAGGTGATTCACGCGGATGTTGTCGGCCGCCAGCTCATTCGCGAGCGTCTTCGACAGCGCCGCAACCGAGGTGCGCACCGCGTTCGACAGCGCGAGGTTCGCCACCGGCTCCTTCACCGCCGACGATGTCGAGACCACGATGGCGCCGCCGCCGCGGGCCTTCATCGACGGCACCGCCAGCCGCACCATGCGCACGCCGCTCAGCACGAGCAACTCGAACGCCGCCTTCCACGCATCGTCGTCGAACGACAACGCGGTGCCGGCCGGCGGCCCCCCGGAGTTGACGAACAGCAGGTCCACGCCGCCGAACTTCTCGATCGTCTTCGCATGCCACGCCGCGATCGCGGCCCCGTCGCGCACGTCGACCGCCACGGGCAGCGTCTCGATGTAGGTCTCCGCGGCGATCTGCTTGGCGGCCTCGTTGATGGCCGCTTCCTGCCGCGAGCTCATCGACACCAGCACGCCTTCGGCCGACAGGCCGCGCGCCACGGCGCGGCCCAACCCGCGGCTCGCGCCGGCGACCATCGCGACTTTGCCCTTCAGCCCAAGATCCATGATGCGCCTTCCTGTTTGGAGGTCCAGTTGAGCACGCGGTCGAGCGCCGCGCGCGTCGAGTCGTCGAGCGTGGGTCCCGGCGCGCGTGTTGCCGCATGCGCGATCACGCCGCGTCGCCGCAGAACCTCTTTCCGCACGGCCATCCCGATGCCCTCCTGGAACTCGAACCGCATCAGCGGGACGAACCGGTAGAACACGTCGGCGGCCTCGTCGATCTTGCCGGCGCGGTAGAGCGAGACAACCTTCACGAGCACTTCCGGGTACGCGAAGCCGGTCATGACGCCGGCCGCGCCCGCCATCAGCTCCTCGAGGAGGAACACGCCGCCCAATCCGCCCAGGATCGCGACCTTCGTCTCCCCCGCCGCCGCCAGAATCTTCGTCGTCTTGAACGGCGTCGGCGGGTCTTCGAGTTTGATCGTGCGCGCGGACGGCACTTCGCGGGCGATCCGCGCAAGGAGCCCCGCTTCCATCGCGAAGCCGGAAATGGGCGGGTAGTCCTGCACGACGATTGGCAGGTCCACGGCCTCGGCCAGGGCCTTGTAGTGGTTCACGACCGATTCCGTGTTGAGCTTCAGCATCCGCGGCG
Source organism: Acidobacteriota bacterium (assembly GCA_031405995.1). GTDB lineage: Bacteria > Acidobacteriota > Vicinamibacteria > Vicinamibacterales > SCN-69-37 > JANOGJ01. Next base: position 588 of record JANOGJ010000328.1, on the reverse strand, counting down.
GGCTGACCATTACCGCGTCGCCGCCGAGCGACTTCGCCTCGCGCGTGTAGTCGATGCACGTCCGCACTCCGTCGGCCGACGCGCCGACGATGACCTTCGCCCGGCCATTGACCCGCTTGACGACGGTGTCGACGATGAGCGCGCGCTCGCGTTCGTTGAGGCGCGCGACTTCGCCGGTGACGCCGAGCGCGGTCATGCCGTCGACGCCCGCCTTGACGGCCAGGTCGACGACGCGCTTCAGGCTGTCGACATCGACGTCGCCGTCTGGCTTGAAGGGAGTCGCAAGAACGGAATAGACACCTGAGAATGACAAGGAACCTCCGAAGGACTTCGAAGAGTATCAAAACCGGGTTCAGAGTTCAGGGTTCAAGGTTCGCACCTTCGGTGCGACAATAGGGGCCATGGACACGTCGCGGCACACCGTTGCGGTGCCCGAGAAGGCCGTCCCGCTCGACGCTTGGTCGAAGCACCCCTGGACCGACGGCGTGCAGGTGGACGAGCTTCCGCCGCTCGAGGCGGTGGAAGTCCAGACGCGCAACACGCGCTACCAGATTGTCGTGGTCGATGGCCGGAACGGCGAAGTGCTCG
>JANOGJ010000308.1:0-4872 GCA_031405995.1 Acidobacteriota bacterium | reverse complement strand
GCCGCATCATGAAGACCCAGAACCCGATCATCAGGACGAACGGCGCCCAGAGGATGAGCATGGTGGACCACGGCGTCGCGGTGCTCTCCTGCGCCGTGATTTCCACGTTCTTGTCGCGCAGCAGCTTCATCTGATCGCTGTTGAGCTCCGCCGGCAGCACGGTGTAGAGCACCGTGTCCTTGATGTCGCTGCTCGGCAGCAGCGTGACGGTCACCTGCTTGCCGCGGACGTTGACCTCCTTCACTTCATTCGCTTCGATTTTCTGGAGGAAGGCCGTGAACGAAATCGTGGTGTCGGAGCGGGTGGAGCTGGTGAAGTTCCAGATCAACACCGCGAGGACGGCCACGCCCAGCCAAAACAGGAGACTCTTCAGGGTCGAGTTCATTGTTTTCGCAGTTCCAAGATTACCATGCCGGCTTCGGGAGCCGTGACGCGGCACTCCTCGGCCATCGCCACGCCCGCCACCCACACCAACCGCCCGCGCGCGTCCACCACGATCGGCACGCGGTCACGCTCGTCCCGCGGCACCTTCCGGTCCACGAGCAGGTCCTGCACCTTGCGACGCCCCGGGGCGCCGAGCGGCCGGAGCCGATCGCCCGGCCGCCGGGTCCGCACCGAGAGCGGCGACTCGAACGACGCGGCCTGGAGGAAGGCTCGCGACCGGCCGGTCGTTCCGACGATCTCGGGGCCGCTCATCTCGAGGCCGGCCCCAGCGTCGCGCCGTTCGGCCGTGATGGTCGCATTCGCCTCCGGCACGTCAACCGACCCGGGCACTTCGAGGAGCAATGGAGGCCGGGTCTCCAGACCCGGCAGTCCATCGCCAGGAGGCCGGGTCTTTAGACCCGGTGCCAGCGTCATCACGCCCCCTCGCCGCCGGACGCTCAAGCCCGGCAGGTCAAGATGCCCTGCCGACTTATCGGCCAGAACGAGGGCCCAGACATCCTGGAGGTGAGCGGCGCCGAGCGCCGCTCCGGGGGCCACCTGGGCCGCCAACTCGCGAATCAGGCGCCGGCCCAGCGCCGGCGGTAACGCGGCGAGCTCCCGGGCATCAAGATCCATAGACTCTGCGGCCGCCCCGGGTGTTCCCTGCCCCCCCTTGGACCGAGCATTGGATAAGACGACACCCGAAGCTCTTTCGATGGCGGTCCCTGTCAAATAGGCCTCGTCATCGGCGGCGAAGGACGCCAGCCGCGCGAGCGCCCGGACACCGGCCGGGGCGAGGCGTTCGATGACGGGCAAGAGCTCGAGGCGGATGCGGTTGCGCGGAATCGACGGATCCTGGTTCGAGGCGTCGTCGCGAAAGCCCTCGCCGCGGGCCTGAAGATACGCGCGCAGGTCGGCGCGGCGGCTGTCGAGGAGCGGGCGCGCGTACGGGCCCCGCCGCGCGCGGATGCCGGACAGCCCGCGCGTCCCCGCGCCACGGAGGAGGCGCATGAGGACGGTCTCCGCCTGGTCGTCGGCCGTGTGCCCGGTCACGACGACCGTCGCCCCGAGCGTCGCCGCGGCCGTTTCGAACCACTCGTAGCGCACGTCACGCGCCGCGGCCTCGATCGACTGCGACGTCGCGCGGGCGCGCGCCGCGACATCCACGCGCGCGACCTCAATCGGCCAGCCGAGGCGGAGCGCGAGCGCGCGGCAGAACGCCTCGTCGGCGGCCGACTCCGCGCCGCGCAACAGGTGATTGACGTGAATCAGGCCGGCAACGGCGACCCGGCCCGGTTGGGCCAGGTCGTGCAGGAGCCAGGTGAGGGCGACCGAATCGGATCCGCCCGAGAGGGCGATCGCGATTCGGTCCGCCGTGGACCAGAGGTTCTGGCGCATCAGAATTGGTGCCGGTGCAGGGACTTGAACCCCGGACCCTGCGGATATGAGCCGCATGCTCTAACCACTGAGCTACACCGGCAAGACACTGATCATACAAGGTTCGGGGTTCAGGGTTCACGGTCCAGAGTTCAGGCTGAAGCCCCCCCCACAGCGCCGTCCGTTACACTAACAGCCTCCGGGGAGACCGTATGCGGCTGCATCGAATCCGGCTGGTCGTTCCAGTGGCGCTGGCGCTCGTGGTCGGGGCGTCCATCACCCTCGCCGGCGCCCGCGCCCGTCCGGACATTCCGGTCCGGCTCACGAACGCGGAGTTCTGGCGGCTCACGGAGGACCTCTCCGAACCTGACGGCACGTTCAGGTCCGACAACCTGCTCTCGAACGAAATGGTCTTCGCGCGCCTCCTGCCCGATCTGGTCGCGAGCACGACACCGGGCGGTGTGTACTTCGGCGTCGGCCCCGAGCAGAACTTCACCTACATCGCCGCCATGAAGGCCAGGATGGCCTTCATCACCGACATCCGCCGCGCCAATCTCCATCTCCTGCTGATGTACAAAGCCCTGTTCGAGATCTCGAAAGACCGCGCCGAGTTCATCTCGCGCCTGTTCACCAAGCCGCGACCCGCCGGGCTCTCCACGGCCTCGACCGTGACCGACATCATGAATGCGTATTGGAACGTCGACACCGCGGACGAAGCGGCCTACACCGCGAACCTGGCCGCGATCGAGGGGCAGCTGACGAGGACGCAGGCGCTTCCGCTGCCGCCGACCGACGTCGAGGGCATCGCGCGGGCGTACCGGACGTTCTACTACTACGGCCCGGCGATGAACTACTCCGCCAACCTGTTCCTCTCGAACCTGGGTGGCGGCATCGCCGCGACGTACCGGGATCTGATGACGCAGGCGGACGCGAGCGGGCAGTTCCTGACCTTTCTGGGATCCGAGGAGACATTCGCCTACGTGAAGGACCTCCAGGCAAGGAATCTCATCGTCCCGGTGGTCGGGAGCTTCTCGGGGCCGAAGGCGATCCGCGCCATCGGCGCGTACGTGAGGAGCCGCGGCGCCACCGTGTCCGCGTTCTACGTCTCGACCGTCGAGCCGTATCTCAAACGTGACGGATCGTTTCCCACGTTCTGCGCCAACGTCGCGACGCTGCCCCTGGATGAGGCGAGCGTGTTCATTCGCCCGGGCAACGTCGGCAACCTTCAAGGGTCCGGGTTTGCGGTCGCGCCCGCCGTCGTCGGCGCGCCTCGCATCGGCTCCTACCAGATCGGCGTCATCGTCCCGATGAAGACGGGGTGCAGCTGAAGACTCTGCTAGGCGTTCTTGATGGCCGCGGCCAACAGCGGCAACAGGATCTCGTGGTGGCCGGTGATGGAGTACCCGCGGCCGGTCCCGGCCACCGGCCGACGCACGACGTTGGTTTCCGGACGGTACATCCGCATGAAGTCGAGATTGACCGTCGTCAAACCATCGAGCGAAATGCCGTGGTTTCGGACGAGCGACACGGCCTTGAGGAACACCTCGGGCAACATGACCGCCGAGCCGCAGTTGAGGTAGACGCCGTCCTCGAGCTTCGAGACGAATGACGTGAAGTAGCGGAAGTCGCGGAGGCTGGCCGCGCCGATCGCTTCGCCGGAGGCCTCCGGATGCATATGAATGACGTCCGTGCCGATCCCGACGTGGACGGTCACGGGAATCCGAAGTCGTTCCGCGGCGCAGAGGATGCTCAATCGCCCGAAGGGATGACGATGGTCCTTGAGCGACTTCAGCACGGCCTGGCCGAGGCCGAGTCCCTCGCGCGCGCCGGACGTGATCGCCCTGTTCAGGTGGCGGCCGGTTTCTTCGGCCATGCCGAACTGGCCCGGGCCCAGCACGGCGTCCACTTCTTCCGAGGTGGCCCCGGAGATCGCGACCTCGTAGTCGTGAATCAGGCCCGCGCCGTTCATCGCGACCGCGGACACGAACCCGCGCTCCATGAGATCGATGACGACGGGCCCGAGGCCCGTCTTGATGACGTGCGCGCCGAGGCCCCACACGATGCCGCGCTGGCCCGCGGCCGCGCGGCCGATCGCCGCGGCGACGTCGCGCAGGTCGCGCGCGGCCAGCAGATTCGGCATCGACGCGAGAAGGCCGGAGACGCCGGTCGCGGGATCCCAGGCGCGCGCGAAGTCCTCGTGCCGCGCCTTGCTCGCGCGGCTGGCGAGCGGATATGTGCGTACGCCCGAGAGATCGAACTCGTCGTACTCGAATTTCACGCCGGTCATGTTATCAGCATCGCATCGCCGTAGCTGTAGAAGTGAAAGCCGGCGTTGACCGCGTGCCGGTACGCCGCGAGTGTGAGATCCCGCCCGGCAAATGCCGCGACGAGCATGAGCAGCGACGACCGCGGCAGATGGAAGTTGGTGACGAGAGCGTCCACCGCCCGGAAGCGATGGCCGGGATGGATGAACAGCTCGGTCTCGCCCCGCCCCTCACGAACGCGACCGTCACCCGCGGCCGCGGCCGTCTCGAGCGCGCGCACGGTCGTGGTGCCGACGGCAACGACGCGGCGCCCGGCCTCGCGCGCGGCGTGCATGGCGGCCGCCGCTCCCGCGCTGATCTCGTAGCGCTCGGCATCGACCTGATGATCCTCGACACGATCGACGCGCACCGGTTTGAAGGTGCCGTAGCCGACATGCAGCGTGATGGTGGCCCAACCCACGCCGGCCGCGCCGAGCGCCGAGAGGAGCGGCGCGTCGAAGTGCAAGCCCGCGGTGGGCGCCGCAATCGACCCACGCGCGCGCGCGAACACCGTTTGATAGCGCTCGCGATCGGCCGAGGTATCCGGCCGACGGATGTACGGCGGCAGCGGCACGTGGCCGATGGCGTCGATCGCCGCGTCGAGGTCCGCCGCGCCCTCGACCTCCAACCGCAGCAGGCGGCGGCCGAAGTAATGTCGCTCCAGTACCTCGGCGTGGACCCGGATGCCGGGCGCGCGGCCGTCTTCGAACACGATCCGGGCCCCAGGCTTGAGCTTCTGGCCGGGGTGCACCAGCGCCTGCCAGTCGCC
>JANOGJ010000299.1:0-2398 GCA_031405995.1 Acidobacteriota bacterium | reverse complement strand
GTCCATGACACGTAGGTGGGCAGCAGTGATGGTCGGGATCGTGGCGGTGTCGATCTGGGCGGCGCCGGCCGCCGCGCAGGATCGGATGAAATACGGCGTGCGCGCGGGCGTGAGTGCGGAGCCGGAACAGTTCTTTTTCGGCGGCCATGTTGAGACGCGGCCCCTGCTCGAACGGCTCACGTTCAAGCCGTCGGCGGAGATCGGCATCGGCGACGGCGCGACGCTCATCGCCCTGAACCTGGAATTCGCGTACCGGATTCCCGTCGAGAACCAGCCGTTCGCGCTTTATGTCGGCGCGGGTCCGGCGGCCAACATCTACTCGATCAACGGCGACAGCCCCGGCGGCGGCGCGGACGGCGTGCACGGCGGGTTCAACTTCTTCGTCGGCCTCCAGCACGAAAAGGGGCTCTTCCTCGAACTGAAGGTCGGCGCCGTCGACAGTCCCAGCCTCAAGTTCATGGTGGGCTTCTCGTTCAAGTAAGCCGGGTGGTTTTCAGGCTATGATTCGCGAGCACGGACGACAGGAGTGACGACATGTTCAGACGCGCGTGTGTCCTCGGCTTGGGATTGGCGGCGGCGCTCCTGCTTACGGCGCAGCCGGCCGACGCGCAGGTCAATTTTGGCGTCCGCGGCGGGTTGAGTGGCGGGCCGGATCAGTTCTTCGTCGGTGGCCACGTCGAGTCCGTCGATCTCGGGCATCGGACGACCTTCCGGCCGAACTTCGAGGCCGGGTTCGGCGATGACGTCACGCTCCTGACCGTGAACCTCGAACTGGTCCACTGGATGCCGCTCAAGGGCTCCGCGTGGCAGGCCTATGCCGGCGGCGGCGTCGGCACGAACATCTGGATGGACGAAGGCGCGAAGTTCATGTACGGCGCGCTGAACGTCGTGTTCGGCGTCCAGCACGACAAAGGCCTCTTCGCCGAGATGAAGGTCGGCACCGAGCCCAGCGTCAAGCTGACGGTCGGCTACATGTTGAAGATCGGTTAGCCGGCCGGAGGCCGGCCGCCATTCGCACCTACGCACCCCTCTCGTTCGCGGATTTCGAACGGGCCTTCCCGAACTCCCGCAAGGTCTATCTCGACGGGCCGACGGGGATTCGTGTGCCCGTGCGGGAAATCACGCTCTCCTCCGGCCAGACGCTCCAGGTCTACGACGCGAGCGGGTCGTCCGGATGGGATGTCCACGTCGGCCTGCCCGCGCTGCGCGAGACGTGGATCCGATCGCGGGGCGATGTCGAGCCGGTGGCGCGCGGCACGCGCCATGCGGTCCTGCGCGCCCGGGCCGGCGCCACGGTGACGCAGTTGCACTACGCGCGCCGAGGCGAGATCACGTCCGAGATGGAGTTCATCGCGCTCCGCGAGGGCCTGCCCGCGGACTTCGTCCGCGCCGAGGTCGCCCGCGGGCGCGCCATCATCCCCGCCAACGTGAACCACCCCGAACTCGAGCCGATGATCATCGGCCGGAACTTCCTCGTGAAGATCAACGCCAACATCGGCAACTCGGCCGTCGGGTCGTCGATCGTCGAGGAAGTGGACAAGCTGCGGTGGGCGACGCTGTGGGGCGCCGACACAGTGATGGACCTGTCGACGGGCCGCGACATCCACGAGACGCGCGAGTGGATCCTGCGCAACGCGCCCGTGCCGATCGGCACCGTGCCCATCTACCAGGCGCTCGAGAAAGTCGGCGGGCGGCCCGAGGCGCTGACGTGGGAGGTCTATCGCGACACGCTCATCGAACAGGCGGAACAGGGCGTCGACTACTTCACCGTACACGCCGGCGTTCTGCTGCGCTACATTCCGATGACCGCGCGCCGCCTGACCGGCATCGTCTCGCGCGGCGGGTCGATCCTGGCCAAGTGGTGCCTCGCGCACCATCTGGAGAACTTCACCTACACGCACTTTCGCGAGATCTGCGAAATCATGCGCGCCTACGACGTGTCGTTCTCGCTCGGCGACGGCCTGCGGCCCGGCTCGATCGCCGACGCGAACGACGAGGCGCAGTTCGCCGAGCTCAAGACCCAGGGCGAGCTGACCAAGATCGCGTGGGAGTACGACGTGCAGGTCATGAACGAGGGGCCCGGTCACGTGCCCCTGCACCTGATCCGCGAAAACATGGAGCGCCAGCTCGAATGGTGCGACGAAGCGCCGTTCTACACGCTCGGGCCGCTGACGACCGACATCGCGCCCGGCTACGATCACATCACCTCGGCCATTGGCGCCGCCGTCATCGGCTGGTACGGCACCGCGATGCTCTGCTACGTCACGCCCAAGGAGCATCTGGGGCTTCCGGATCGAGACGACGTCAAGGAGGGCGTGATCGCCGACAAGATCTCCGCCCACGCCGCGGACCTGGCGAAGGGGCATCCGGGCGCCCGGGCTCGCGACGACGCGATGAG
>JANOGJ010000275.1:0-4670 GCA_031405995.1 Acidobacteriota bacterium | reverse complement strand
TGGCCATCGCCCGTCACCAGGAGCTCATCAAGAACCCAGGAGCCCAGGAAGTGCTGCAGTCAGGGGACCGGGTCGCGGTTATTGGGACGCCCGCCCAGGTTGCGGACGCCGAACACTACTTCTCAAAGTTTGATTCGTTTTAGTTAGTATTATGGCTATTTGACTTAGTATTAGTTAGTGAACGAATTCCCTCGGCTGGACGCCACGGATCTCGGCCTGATCGGCCGGCTGGCGAGGGACGGCAGGGCGTCCTGGGTCGATCTCGCTCGAGAGTTCCGGCTCACTCCGCCGGCGATTGCGGCCCGCGTCCGACGCCTTGTGGGCGGCGGGATCATCCGACAGTTCACCGCCCTCGTCGAGCCGCGCGCCGTGGGCGCCCTCACGGCATTCGTCGAGGTGACGTTTGAGGGGCCGGGGGGCCACGACGAGTTTCGGCAGGCGGTCGGGCGGCTCGTCGCGGTGCAGGAGTGCCACCGGATCGCCGGCGGCGCGCACTTCCTTATTAAGGTGCGCGCGCGCTCCACGGGGGAAATGGAGCATTTTCTTGCCGCGGTCCTCCCGCAGGCGGCGCGCGGCGCCACCTGCCGCGCGGCTATGGTGCTCTCGACGATCAAGGAAACGACGGTGTATCCGTTGCCACGCGCGTAGCCACGTTACAGCTGTCTTAACGCTACGTTCGGGTCCACTCTCGACGCGCGGCGTGCCGGCAGGTAGCAGGCGGCGCCAGCGGCGATGGCGAGCGGAATCACGGCGACCAGCGTGGCCGCAAGATCGAACGGCGAGATGGACTGACTGAACGTCGGCCGCAGAATCATGCGGATGACGGCGGCGGTGCCCAGTCCGATCAGTAACCCCTCCGCGACGGGACGGATGCCGTCCTTGAGCACGAGCCGCGTGATGTGGCTCCGGTCGGCCCCGAGCGCCATGCGGACGCCAATCTCGCGCGTGCGGTGGAAGACCACGTGCGAGAGCACACCGTACAGACCCGCCATCGCCAGCACGAGGGCCAGCGTGGCGAGCGCGCCGATGACTCCCGTGGCGAGGCCGAGTGCGATGGCTTGCATCCGGAACATGGCCTCGGCGCTTCCGGCGTAGCGGATCGCCACATCCGCATCGGCGCGACGCACGGCCGTGCGGATCACGCTCACCATCGCTGACGTATCCAGCGTCGACGACCGCGTGAGGATGGCGACATCCAGGTCGAAGTGCTGCGCCATCGGGCGATACAAAGTCAGCTCGGGGCGGCCCTGCCGATCCAGGCTGCTGTCCGCGACGATGCCGATCACGGTGAAGGCCTCGACGTCATCGTCGGCGCCCCTTGCGCCGCTTCGGCTGAAGTAGGACCTCATCTGGATCTCGCGTCCGATCGCGTCCGACGATCCCGCGAAGAGCTTCTTCGCCGTGGCCTCGTTCAGCAGCACGACCGCGCCGGCGCCCGCGCTGTCGCGCTCGTCGAAGGCACGTCCCGATCGAATCGGCAGATCGAGCGCGCGGAAGAGGCCAGGCGTCCCGCACACGACGTCGGCGGATTCCCCCTCCACTTGCGGCGTGAAGGGCCGGTCGGGCGTCGTGACTCGCATGAGATTGGCGGTCAGGAGGTTCGACGAGGCCACGACTTCGATTCCCGGCACGCGCCCGGCCTCTTCGACCACCGCGTTAATCGTCTGGCGCACCCGCGTTTCGTTCACTTGCTGCCACCGGAACGGCACTTCGACGAGCGCGGCCTTGTCCAGGTTGCGGCCGGGGCCCGGCGCCTGCTGCATGGCCGGAAGCAGCCGCAACGCGAGCGCGGTGAGCAGGAACAGCGCGACCGACACGGCCACCTGGAGCGCGATCAGGTTGCCGCGTCCCCTCCAGCGCAGGAGCGCATTGGCCGACGCGTCGACCGTAAGCGACTTGTGCAGATCGCCGCGGGTGAGACGGAGCGCGGGCGCCAACCCCGACACGACGAGCGCAAGCAGCATGGCGATGGCCACGGCCGCCGCGACGGCCGGCTCGAAACGCCCGTCGATTCGGAACGCGGTGAAGGCTCCAAAGGTGCCTTCGAACGTGATCGTCGCCCAGCGGAGCAGCCACCAGGTCACGAGCGTGCCACCCAAACCGCCCAAAAGGGCCACGACGCCGCTTTCGAGGAGGGGCGTCCTGACGAGACGCCAGCGCGACGCGCCGAGCGCCTGGCGAATGGACTGTTCCTGGCGACGCGACAGCCCGCGCGAGAGGACGAGATTCGCCAGGTTCGTGCACGCCACGAGCAGGACGAGCGCGGGTACGGCGAGAATCACGCGCCCGGCTTCCGACGCATTCGCAAAGCGCGATCGATCGAGCGCTGGCCTCGGCACCCAGGTGCGCGTGGGGTTTCGCGTGTTGATCGCTGACACGTCCGGCGGCAGTCGGAGCGGCGCGGCCGCATCGAGCCGGCTGGCGATGGCTGCGACGTCCGCTTCCGCATCCCGTATGGTCTTCCCGGACCCGAGCCGCGCGACAATGCCCAGCCAGCGCGTGTCGCGATTGCCGGGATCAAAACCGCGCGTGTACGGCGGCCCGAGCGCCGGCGCGGCCTGGCGCGCCGCTTCCAGCGACATCCAGACAGCGACCGGACGCATGGCGACGACCTCGATCCCGGTGAACCGATCCGGCGCGACGCCGACGACCTCGAACGGCCGGCCGGCCATGCGCACGACCGTGCCCACGATGTTCGGGTCGGCGTCGAACTGCGATCGCCACAGCGCCGCCGAAATCACCACGGCGGCGGCGGCGCCCGTCGCGTCATCACCGGGCTGAATCAAGCGACCGATCGACGCGACGACGCCCAACGCCTGAAAGTAGTTGCCGCTGATGGCCTCGCCCCGCACGAGCTCGGCCGTCCCATTCCCGGCGAGCGAGCCGCTGAACTCGGCGTGGGCCGCGACCTCCCTGAATGTGGACTGCTGGTCGCGGAGGTCACGGTAGTCCGACCACGCGATGAACCGGCCGATCGTGAGGAGCCTGCCGGGGTCGGCGATCGCCGGATCCCGCCAGAGCATGCCGTACAGGATCGAGTAGGCGGCGGTCGTGACGCCGATGCCGAGCGCCAGGGTGACGATGGAGAACGCGGTGAAGAGGGGCGCGCCGGCCAAACGCCGCACCGCCAACTGAATGTCGCGCCAGAACTCGCTCACAATCCTCCGGGCGGGGTGATCGTACTTCAGTTCGGAGGACTGCTAAACTGGACCCGTGAAACCTCTGCTCATCGTCATTTCCGCCGCAACCCTGCTTGGCGCCGCGACCCGCACCGCGCCCCTCGCCGACCCGAAACCCGGCGTCGACTGGCCGTCGTTCCGCGGCATTCGCGGCGCGGGCGTCGCCGACGGCTTCAAGACGCCGACGACCTGGAGCGTGCCCGAGAAGAAGGGCCTGCGCTGGCAGGTCCCCATCCAGGGCCTCGGCCACTCCTCGCCCATCGTCTGGGGCAATCGCGTGTGCGTGACGACGGCCATCAGCGGCAAACCAGACGCCGGCCTTCGTCTCGGCCTGTACGGCGACATCGCATCGGTCACGGACGACACCGTCCATACCTGGAAACTTCTCTGCTTCGACAAGCGCAACGGCCGCCTGGCGTTCGACCGCACGCTGCACACGGGCGTGCCCATCATCAAGCGGCACACGAAGTCGACGCACGCCAACACGACGCTGGCGACCGACGGCAACTACATCGTGGCGATGCTCGGCTCCGAGGGCCTGCACACGTTCGACATGAACGGCAAGCTCGTCTGGAAGAAGGACCTCGGCGTGCTCGACTCGGGCTTCTACATGGTGCCGGCCGCGCAGTGGGAGTTCTCCAGTTCTCCCGTCATCCACGACGGCGTCGTCATCATCCAGGCCGACGTTCAGAAGGACTCGTTCCTGGGCGCGTTCGACGTCAAGACGGGCAAGGAGTTGTGGCGCACGAGCCGGGCGGACGTGCCGACGTTCAGCACGCCGACGATCCACAGGGTCGGCAACCAGACGCAGATCCTCGTGAACGGCTGGCGTCATAGCGGCGCGTACGACCTCAAGACCGGCAAGGACATTTGGCGGATGAAGAACGTCGGCGGCGACATCCCGACGCCGGTGCCGGTCGTCGGCTTCGGTACCGGGATTCCCCAAGCCACTATTTCGGCCATTGAGAATGACCGAGTCCGTCTGGGTCGGAAGTGGTCGGCGACCGTCGCGTCGGGGCGGATCATCCGCACGTCCAGCTGATTGCGCGCCAGGTCGATGGCCAGCGAGCCGAGCTCGTTCAAGCCGACCGCCAGCGCCGGCCAGGGGACGATCGTGCCCTCGGCGCGGCTGCCGGTTCCCGAGACGACGTAGACCGTCCCCTGATGCGGGCCCGGTGTCTTGTTGTAGGCGCCGTCCCCTGCCGGGTCGCCGTCGCCGCCCTGCTTCCGCATCGTCGCCGGATTGAACGTAGCTGTCGTGCCGTAGTGGCCATCGATCAGGTAGGTGTGCTCGTAACCGTGGCTGTGCCCGGTGAGCACCAGGTCGACGCCGTGCGCTTCGAGAACCGGCACCACGTTCTCGCGCATGCGCTGCATGATGCCGCCCGAGTCGGCCGGGTTGTCGCTGTCGTGCGTACCCTTGGTGTAGGGCGGATGGTGAAAGGTGACGATCGTCCAGGGGCGTGTGTTCGCGACGAGGTCGGTGGCGAG
>JANOGJ010000233.1:0-3957 GCA_031405995.1 Acidobacteriota bacterium | reverse complement strand
GCCCGCCCCGCTGCCGGCGGCGTCGCAGGACTGGGTGCCGCTCTTCAACGGCCGGAACCTCGACGGCTGGCGGCCGAAGATCACGGGCCACGACGCCGGCGTCAACTTCGGCGACACCTTCCGCGTGGAGGACGGCGTCCTCAAGGTGGCCTACGACCAGTACGGCGGCCCGTTCAACGGCCGTTTCGGCCACTTGTTTTACCAGGACACGTTCTCGCACTACCGGCTGCGCGTCGAATACCGCTTCGTCGGCGCGCAGGCGCCCGGCGGGCCGGACTGGGCGGTGCGCAACTCGGGCGTCATGCTGCATGGCGAGACGCCGGAGACGATGACGCGCGATCAGGAATTCCCGACGTCCATTGAACTGCAGTTCCTCGGCGGCGACGGCACGACGCCGCGGACGACGTCCAACCTCTGCACGCCAGGGACCAACGTCGTGATGGACGGCAAGCTGGTGACGCGGCATTGCACCAACTCCAGGTCGAAGACGTACCACGGCGATCAGTGGGTGACGGCTGAAGTTGAAGTGTGCGGGAGCCGGCTCGTGCAGCACTGGCTCGACGGCGAGGTCGTGCTGGCTTACACCGAGCCGCAGATCGACGAACGCGACGCCCACGCGAAGGGCCTGCTCGAGCGGACCGGCGCGAAGCTGATCGGCGCGGGCACGATCTCGCTGCAGTCCGAGAGCCACCCGGTGGAGTTCCGCCGGGTGGAGGTGCGCCGCCTCGATCCGGCGTCCTGCGGTTCCACGGGACGCTGATCAAATCGGGTCGCGCGGCCGCTGACGGTCGCGATCGAACCGGGAAAGCCCGCGAGCATCGTCCGGGCCCGTTCGGGTCCCAACACGCCAATCGCCGTCGCGAGCGCATCGGCGGTCGCGCCGTCAGGCGCGATCACGCTCGTGACCACGTCGTGCGTAATCCCGATACCCGTGCGCGGATCGATTACGTGGGAGTACCGCACGCCGTCGATCTCGACAAACTGCGACGTCGCGCCGGACGTCGCCAACGACGCCCTCACGAGCGCGGCCGAGCGGGCGGCAAACGTCCGGTCGGCATGCGGCATGTCGATTCGCCACCCCGCCTTCCCGGGCGGGGCGTCGCCGACGACGATGTCCCCGCCGGCGTCGAGCAGGGCGCGCGTCACGTCGAACGATTCGAGCGCGGTGAGACCCTGCTGCAGGATGTAGCCCTTGGCGATGCCTCCAAGGTCGAGCCGCATATCCGGCCTCGCCACACGAACCGCCCGTTGCGCCGGATCGAGAGCCAGCATCTGCCAGCCAACGCGCGCGCGCGCGGTCTCGATCGCCTGCGCGTCTGGCGCGCGGCCTGTTCGCCGCGCCTCGCGCCAGAGCGCCGTCAGAGGACCGACGGTCGGGTCGAAGCCGCCGCCGCTCGCGCGAGCGACGTCGAGCGCGCGGGCCAGCACCGCGAAGAGGTCGGCGCTCACGGGAGTCCACGCGCCGGCCGATGCCGGAAGGCGGCTGACCTCGCTGTCCGGCCGGTAGTCGCTGAGCACGGCATCGAGTGCCTTGATGCGAGCGAAGGCGGCGCGCGCGGCGCGCTCCGCCTGAACGGCGTCCGGGGCGTAGAGCACCACGCGAACCGGCATCCCCATGTGCACTTCGCTGAACTCGAAGCGCCCGGGCTCCGCGCCCATGCGGGAATCTCCTGTTCCCAGGAGGCCGAAAACGATCAAAGATGCGCGCAGTGCGCCGCCGGACATTCGTCCCGCTCCTGGCCGTCGGTCTTATGCTCGGGCTGACGGGCGTCGCGCGCGCCAGGCCCGGCCAGACCGCGCCCGCACGCTATCACGAGTCGATTGCGGGCACGCTCGTCACCTTCGAGATGATCCGCGTGCCCGCAGGACCCAACGTGCCTGAGTTTTTTATCGGCCGCACGGAAGTGACCTGGGACCTGTTCGATGTCTTCATGCTGCGTCTCGACGCGCCGAAGAGCTCTGGCGCGGCCGACGCGATCGCGCGGCCCTCCGAGCCGTACGGCGCGCCGGACCACGGCTGGGGTCATGCGGGATTCCCCGCCATGAGCGTCACCCGCGCCGCGGCTGAGAAGTTCTGCGAATGGCTTTCGGCCAAGACGAGCCGCGCGTACCGGCTGCCGGCCGACGCGGAGTGGCGCCACGCGGCGGCGCTTGCCGTTCGTCGTGAAGGCGGACCTATCGTCTCGATCGACGCGCTCGCCTGGCATTCGGGGAATGCCGGCGGGCAGGTCCGTCCGGTCGGCACACGGGCGGCCGACAGGCTCGGCCTCGTCGATCTGTTCGGCAACGTCGCCGAGTGGGTGACGACCGGCACGGGATTCGTCACGCACGGGGGCTCGTTCCGTGACACGCTGTCGGCCGTGGGACCGGACGCGCGCGCGACGCAGACTGCCACGTGGAATCAAACCGATCCCCAGTTACCCAAGAGCCGCTGGTGGCTCTCCGACGGCCCGTTCGTCGGATTCCGTCTCGCTTCGTCCCGAGGAGGTCCGTCATGAGCCTGTTGTCCCACCCTGTTTCGCGCCGCGCGTTTCTTGAAACCAGCGCCGCGGCCGCGGCGGCGCTCGCGTTCCCGACCGGCCTGTTCGCGCAGGGTTCCGACACCATCCGCATCGGGCTCATCGGCTGCGGCGGCCGCGGCACGGGCGCCGCGCGCGATTGCCTGTCCTCGTCGCGCGGTGTCGAGCTCGTCGCCCTCGGCGACCTCGTCCCGGACCGGCTCGCGCAGTGCCGCACGGAGCTCAGCAAGGTCGCGAGCGAGTCGGCCGACTTCAAGAGCAAATACAAGGTCACCGACGAGCGGTGCTTCACCGGCTTCGACGCGTACCAGAAGGTGCTGCAGAGCGACGTGCATCTGGTGCTGCTGGCCACGCCGCCCGGATTCCGGCCGACGCACATCACGGCCGCCGTGGCCGCCGGCAAGCATGTCTTCGCCGAGAAACCGGTCGCGGTCGATCCGGCCGGCGTGCGCACGGTGCTCGCGGCGTACGAGTCGGCGCGCCAGAAGAACCTGGCCGTCGTGGCCGGCACGCAGCGGCGGCACCAGGCCGAGTACCTGGCGACGATCGAGCGCATCCACGGCGGCGCGATCGGCGAGGTGATGAGCGGCCAGGTGTACTGGAACCAGGGCAGCCTCTGGAGCCACCCGCCGAACGCCGGTTGGAGCGACGGCGAGTGGCAGATCCGCAACTGGCTCTACTTCGCCTGGCTCTCCGGCGATCACATCGTTGAACAGCACATGCACAACCTGGACGTGGCCAACTGGGTGCTGAACGCGCACCCGGTCCGCGCGACGGGCGCCGGCGGTCGGCAGTCGAGGGTCGAACCGCGGTTCGGTCACATCTACGATCATTTCGCCGTCGACTACGAGTACGCGAGCGGCGCGCGGGTGCTCAGCATGTGCCGGCAGATCGCGGGCACGCGTGGCCGGGTGGCCGAACACTTCATCGGCACCAAGGGACGGTCGAACACCCACGCCGGCGAGATCCTGGGCGGCGCGGCGTGGAAGTTCGCCGGCACGCCATCGACGCCGTATGTCCAGGAACACACGGACCTGATCGCGAGCATCCGCCGCGGCCAGCCGATCAACGAACTGAAGCAGGTGGCCGAGAGCACGCTGACGGCGATCATGGGCCGCGAGGCCGCCTACACGGGCCAGGAGATGACCTGGGATGCCGTGCTCAACGCCGATCAATCGCTGGCGCCGCCCGACGTCGGGTTCGTGTCGATGCAGGTGCCACCGGTGCCGATGCCGGGCAAGACCAAGCTGAATCGGAAGTGGAACGAGTGAGTTAAGAGCTTGAACCACGAAGGGCACGCAGGAAGAGCGGAGATCTTGAAACACGGAGGTCCGGAGGGGCGGAGAGCCCGGCGTCACCGGCGGCCAGAACCCGTCGGCGGCCTTCGGCCGCCCTGGGGCCACCACCACAACCGGTTAACCAACACCCCCACCACCCG
>JANOGJ010000226.1:0-4441 GCA_031405995.1 Acidobacteriota bacterium | reverse complement strand
GCCACCCCAACCCTTCTCCGTGTTCTCCGCCTCTCCGTGGCCTCCGTGAGAAATGATCCGTCCCTTATCCCAGCAGGCCGCGGATCGCCCGCGTAATCAACTCCCCGACGGGCGCCGCGGAATCCTCGACGTGGATGTGGGCCACGTCGCGGCCTGCGGCCACGAGCGCGTCGAAATCGCCCAGGGCCTGCGCGTGTTTGAGCGCGCTGAATGAATACGACTCGCCGGGCACCGCGGTCCGCGTCGCGTCGACGCCCGTGAGCAGCACGAACACGCCCGTATTCGGACCGCCCTTGTGGTACTGGCCCGTGGAATGCAAGTACCGTGGTCCCACGCCGTGGGTGGTCGCCTGCCCTGTCGCGCGGCGATGATCGGCCCGCACGCGCGCGATGACGTCCGCCCGCCCGGCCTCGCCCGGCAGGTAGTCCAGGATGGCGAGGAAGCGCGGACCCGGATCGCGCGGGCGCGCCGACCGCGACAGCCGGAGGAGACACCCGGCCCGCGGTTCGAGCGGCGGGTCGACCCGAAATGCGCCCGCGGTCCGGAGCGCCTCGAGCTGCGCCGCGGTCCGGCTTTTCGCCGCGCGGACGTCGGGCTCGTCGAATGGATTGACGCCAAGCACGGTCCCGACGACCGCCGTGGCGAACTCCCACCGGAAGAATTCGGCACCGAGGTCGTCCGGCCGGACTTCGAGGCGGAGCACCGGTCTCCCCTCCGCTTCGAGCGTCTGCGCGAGTGCCAGCGTCGAAGCCGGGGCCGGGTCGTCAGGCGACGCGATCGCCACGAACGCGCGGTCCGGCCCGTAGTCGTCGGGCGCACCGGCCGGCTCGCCGACGATCGGAAGCACGCCGCGTCCGTCCTTGCCGGTGCTCTCGGCGACGAGTTGCTCGATCCACGCGCCGAGCGGCGCCCACGGCGCCGATGTGAGCAGCGTGAGTTTGTCGCGGCCCGCGGCGGCCTCGGCCGAGATGAAGGCGGCGAGCGCGAGGCCCGGGTTCGCGGTCGAGTCAACCCGGCAGCTCGCGGCCATGCGCTGCGCGCTGGCGACGAGGGCGCGAAGGTCCAGGCCGAGGAGCGCGGCGGGCACTAGTCCGAAGAGCGACAGCGCCGAATAGCGGCCGCCGATGTCGGGGCGGTTCATGAAGGTCCGGCGGTACCGCCGTTCCTCGGCCAGCCCTGCCAGCGACGTGCCGGGATCGGTGACGGCCGCGAAGTGCGCGCCACAGGCTCCGTCCGGGGCGCGTTGGGACATGATCGACCAGAAATGGCGCTCGAGCGCCGTGACCTCGGTCGTCGATCCGCTCTTGCTCGCGACCAGAAAGAGCGACCGCTCCGGCGCCAGCTGCTCGGACACGTCCCGAACCGCGCGCTCGTCGGTCGTGTCGAGCACGGTGAGCCGGCACGCCGATGTGCGCGCGCCAGGCCCGTCGCGCAAGACTTCGGCGCACAGGCTGCTGCCGCCCATGCCGAGCAGGTAGACGTCGTGGAGTCCGTCGTCACGCGCACCGCCGGAAAAGGCCTCGACTTCCGCCACCTGCGCGACGGCATCGGTTGGCGCATCGAGCCAGCCCAGCCGCTGGCGCACCGCGGCGTGGGCTTCCGCGGCGGCGCTCGGCGGCAGGAAGGTCGCCGTGTCGCGCTGCCAGATCTGCGTGGCCACCCGCCGGCTGGCCAGAGAGGCGAGCATGTCGGCGAAGGGCGGCGGTGTGTCCGATCGGGGCGCCATGGGGTGTGGGCTAGTTTAAGGGCGGCGTACCCGTATAATCGAGACATGATCAACGTCACCGAAATCGCCGCCGGCAAGATCCAGGACCTGCTGACCGAGGAGAACAAGCCAGACGCCGGTCTGCGGGTGTTCGTGCAGGGCGGGGGGTGCTCGGGGTTCCAGTACGGCCTGATGATTGACGCCGGCGAGGGCGATCCCGCGTCGGACAAGGTGTTCGAGGTCAACGGCGTGCGGCTGCTCGTCGATCCGATCAGCCTCCGCTATCTGCAGGGCGCCGAAGTGGACTTCGTCGACAACACGATGGGCGGCGGCTTCACCATCAAGAATCCGAACGCGAAGTCGACCTGCGGCTGCGGGTCGTCGTTCAACGTCTGAGGCTGCGTCCGCCGAGATGCAGTCTGCCTCGGAGTTCGTTGAGCAATTGCGCCCGGCCGGCGGCCGGCGGTCGAGCAAGCGCGACTTCATTGTCGGTGTCTTCCTCCGCCAGGAGGGGCACTTCAGCGCCGATCATTTCGTCGATCTCATCCGGCGCGCCGACAAGGCGGTCAGCCGCGCGACGGTGTACCGCACGCTGCAATGGATGGTCGAGGCCGGCATCGCCCGGCGGGTCGACTTTGGCGGCGGGCGGTTCCGCTTCGAACACGCGTATCGGCATCCCCGGCACTTTCATCTCATCTGCAAGACCTGCAACCAGTCGTTTGAGTTCCTGAGTTCGGACATCGAGACGCTGGTCGAGGAAGTCGCGTCGGCGCGCGGGTTTGAGCCCCGGCAGAGCGTCCTGCAGATCTACGGCACGTGCGAGGACTGCCGGACGGGGCGGCGGGCCTCCGCCGAGGCGTCGCCGACCGAATCGGTGTTCGCGCGGGACGCGCTGCGCATGGCGATCGCCACCGAGCGAAGCGGGCTCGAGTTCTACACCCGGGCCGCCCGCCTCACGCGCGACGCGCGCGGCCGCGCCGTGTTCGAACGGCTCGCGGCCGAAGAGAAGGAGCACCTGGGCAAGCTCGAAGCGCGGTATCGAGAGCTCGTGGCCGCCGACCCGACGCTCGAGGCGCAGCCGACGTTCCTCTTCTTCAAGGGCGCGGCGAACGGGCTCTTCGCCGCGGGCACGGAAGAACTGAAGAAGGGCGTGGACGACCGCCGGGCGTTGCTCATCGGCATCCGGTGCGAACGCGGGTCGCACGCGTTCTTCAAGCGGTACGGCGATCGCTTCGAGGAGTCCGAGGGCAAACGG
This sequence comes from Acidobacteriota bacterium, assembly GCA_031405995.1. Classification (GTDB taxonomy): domain Bacteria; phylum Acidobacteriota; class Vicinamibacteria; order Vicinamibacterales; family SCN-69-37; genus JANOGJ01. The sequence goes on along the minus strand of JANOGJ010000226.1, from coordinate 1,481 downwards.
GTGTTCCTGGAATTCGCCGACGAGGAACGCGAACACTTCGACCTCCTCACCCGCGAATACCGCGCGCTCGTCGTGCGTCAGGGCCGCCGCTCGCGCGGCGGCCGGCGCCGGCGTTCCGCGTGATCGACCTCCACCTCCATACGCTGGCGTCCGACGGCCGCTCCACGCCTGCGGAACTGGTGGCGCTCGCCGCCGCCGCCGGGCTGACGACGATCGCCGTAACCGACCACGACACGATCGCCGCGGTGGCCGCCGCGCGCGCCGCGGCCGGCGCGGCGGGACTTCGCGTCGTGACGGGGATTGAGATCACCGCGGTCCAGGACGGACAGGACATCCACATCCTCGGTTACTTCTTCGATGAGGGCGACGCCGACCTCGCCGCGTTTCTCACCGCCCAGCGCGCCGATCGACGCCGGCGCGTCGTCGAGATGGTGAACCGGCTGGCGGAATTAGGCGCGCCCGTCGCCGGCGACGCGCTGATGGATGACGCCGGCGCCGCGTCGGGGCGCGCCCTCGGTCGACCCCTCATCGCGAAGGCGTTGGTTGAGGCCGGCCACGCGCGCGACATCAGTGATGCATTTGATCGCTTCCTCGGTCATGGCCGTCCGGCGTTCGTCGCCCGCAGGGGCGCCACGCCCGCCGACGTGATCGGCATCCTCGGGCGCGCCGGGGGACTGGCCTCGTTCGCCCATCCGGGCAAGCTCGGTCTCGACGCGCTCATCCCGGGCCTGGCCCAGGCGGGCCTGGCCGCGATTGAAGCGTTCCATCCGGACCACGCCGGCAAGGACGTCGATCGCTACCAGCGGCTCGCACGCGATCTGGGCCTGGCGGTGACGGGCGGATCGGACTTTCATGGCCCCGGCAGCGGCAGGCCTGACGCGTTGGGCGCCGTCGTCCTGCCGCCCGACGCCTTCGAGGCGTTCGAAGCCCGCCCGCGCGTGACCTGATGACACCCGGGCCGCCGCTCATCGAGATGACCGGCGTCGTGAAGCGATTCGGCGGTCCGGAGCCGCTGCGTCTGGCTCAGTTGTCCGTGGCGGCGGGTGATCGGCTCGCGATCGCTGGCCTGGACGCGAGCATGGCGGAGCTGTTCGTCAATCTCATCACCGGCGCCTCGGTCGCCGACGAGGGCGCGATCCGGATCGCCGGCGAGGACACGCGATCGATTGCGACGGACACCGAGTGGCTCCGCTCGCTCGACCGTTTCGGCATCGTCACCGACCGCGCCGTGCTCGTGGGCAGCCTGACGGTCGCGGCCAACATGGCGTTGCCGATGGCGCTGTCGATCGATCCGATGTCCGAGGACGTTCGCGCGCGGGTGGAGGCGCTCGGCGTGGAGGTCGGGCTCGAGTCCGCCCGCCTCGTCGACGCCGCCGGTTCGCTTGACGTCCACACACGCGCGCGCGTGCAATTGGCGAGGTCGCTCGCGGCCAACCCGCAGGTCCTCTTGCTCGAGCACCCGACGGCCCGGTTCACGAGCG
>JANOGJ010000207.1:0-2813 GCA_031405995.1 Acidobacteriota bacterium | reverse complement strand
GCCCTGATGTGGCTCGCTTCGCATCCTGAATCGAAGCAGGGGTATCGTGCGCAGCGAGGCGGCGGAGTGCGATAAGCTGACGTCCGGTTGGGCGCTTGGCTCAGTTGGTAGAGCATCGCCTTCACACGGCGGGGGTCAGTGGTTCGAGTCCACTAGCGCCCACCAACCCTAACGACATTGACCATTGGCTATTGAGCTATTGGTCATTGCATTGGTTATTGGGCGATTGACCATTGCATTGGCCAATGGGCGATTGTTCATCGCATTGGCCAATGGGCGATTGCTCAATGCAATGGCCAATCGCCAATGAACCATGATCAATTCGGCGCGTTCCCTCACTTCCGTCGATCGGGAACGCGCCGATCGCTGGGTCCATCGTAGCGATGCGCCGCCGGGTCGATGGCCCGCAGCGGCGTCTCGCGGCGCTGCTCCTCGAGGGCGTGCGCGGCCAGCCCCGGGACGCGTGAAATCATCAGCAGGGCATCGGCCACTTCCGGCGGCAGCCCGACATCGCCGCACACCGCCGCAATGGCGCCGTCAATGTTGATAGGCAGCGGCCGTCCGGCGAGCGCCGTGTGGCGCGAGAGCGCGTGTTCGAACGCCCGGATGAACTGCGTGTACTTCTGATCGACCTCGAGCTCGTGCGCGATTTGGAGCAGCCGCGTCACCCGTGGGTCGATCGTGTGGAACCGGTGCCCGAAGCCCGGGGGCGGGAGTTCGCCCGCCGTCACCATCTTGTCGACCAGCGCGGCGGCGGCGTCCGCCATCGATCGGCCCTGGCGGGAGAGCGCCAGGCCTTCGTCCAGGAGCTGGCGGCAGGCCAGCGCGTCGCCGCCGTGGTGCCGGCCGAACCCCAGCACGCCGGCCGCGACCGCGCCGCGCAGCGACGCGCCGGTCGTCGCGACGTTTCTGGCGGCGAGGGTCGACGGCGGCGTGGCGCCGTGGTCGATGAACGACACCAGCATCGCCTCCACCAGGCGTCCGATCGACGGCGACGGCAGTTCGCCCGTCAGGAGCAGGTAGATCGCCTCGCCGAACGGGACCCGGCCCATCAGGTCGTCGAGCCGGTAGCCCCGCACCAGGATCTGGTTCGGCTCGATCCCCGTGATGCCGGTCGCCCACTTCGACGGACGCGCGGGCGGCGTCGGCTTAGGTGGTGCCATAGAGGCGATCCCCGAAGTCGCCGAGGCCCGGGAGGATGAATTTCTGCGCGTTCAGCTCGCGGTCGATCGCGGCTGTGAAAATCATGACCGTGGGATGCGCCGCTTCGATCGCCGCGATGCCCTCGGGCGCGGCCACGATGGACAGGAGTCGGATGTCCTTCGCGCCCGTCTTCTGCACCAGCGCGATCGCCGCGATGGCGCTTCCGCCGGTCGCGAGCATCGGGTCGACCACGAGCGCCGTGCCATGCGCGAGGTTGGCCGGCAGCTTCGCGTAGTAGCGCGACGCGACCGCGGTGTGCTCATCGCGCTGCAGGCCGATGTGGCCGACGCGGGCGTGGGGGAGCAGCTCCAGCACGGCATCCACCATGCCCAGGCCGGCGCGCAGCACAGGCACGACCACCACGTCGGCGTCGAGCACCTCGCCCTCGGCCTGCTCGAGAGGCGTTTCGACCCGCGCAAGCGCCATGGGCAACTTGCGCGTGGCTTCCACCGCGACGAGCAGGCTGAGCCGGTGCGTCAGCCGCCTGAACTGGCTGGGCCGCGTCGATTTGTCTCGGAGCGACAGGATCGCATCCTGCGCGATGGGATGGTGAACCAGCGTCACTGGCACGTCCAGACTATACACGCCTGGGCCGTTCTCACCGTGAGAATGGCCCAGGCGATAGAATCGTGCGGATGCGCGGGCTGCGTTTCCTCTTCGTGGCGGCCGGACTTGCGGTCGTGACGACGCTGCTGGTCGTGTCCGTGGGCGGCCAGGCCGGCGCGCCCGTGCGCCTGCTCATCACCGGCGGCGACGTCGTGACGATGGACGGCTCGGGCCGCGTGATTCTGAACGGGGCCGTCGCCGTCGATGGCGAACGGATCGTGGCGGTGGGCACCGCGGACGACCTGCGCGGCATGTTCTCGGCCGCCGAGACCATCGACGCCCGCGGGCAGGTCGTGCTGCCCGGCCTCATCAACACGCACACCCACGCGCCGATGGTGCTCTACCGAGGGCTCGCCGACGACCTCGCCCTCAATGACTGGCTCAACAAGTACATCTTCCCGGCCGAGGCCAGGACCGTCTCGCCGGAGTTCGTGCGCGTCGGCGCCCGACTGGCCGCGCTCGAGATGATCGAGTCGGGGACGACGACGTTCGCCGACATGTACTACTTCGAAGACGACATCGCCGAGGCGACCCGCGAAGCAGGGCTGCGCGCCGTCCTGGGCCAGACGATCATGCAGTTCCCCGTGGCCGACGCGAAGACGCCTGAGGACGCGCTCGCCCGGGCTGAGGCGTTTATCGCGAAGTGGAAGGACGATGCGCTGATTACGCCGGCGGTCGCGCCGCACACGGCCTACACGCTCCAGGGCGCGCCGCTCAAAGCGGCGCGTGATCTGGCGAACCGGTACGCGGTGCCGCTGCTCATCCACCTCGCCGAGACCAAGGACGAAATGAAGGGCGTCGCCGGAGCGGGCGGGCATTCCGCGACGCGGTACCTCGAGTCGCTGGGCGTCTGGGGCGGGCGCTCGCTGGCCGCGCACGCCGTGTGGATCGACGCGGCCGACATGGCCATTCTGGCCAGGCGAGGCGTGGGGCTGGCGCACAACCCGGAGAGCAACATGAAGCTGGCAAGCGGTACGGCGCCGGTCACCAAGTACCTGGCGAGC
>JANOGJ010000200.1:0-1739 GCA_031405995.1 Acidobacteriota bacterium | reverse complement strand
ACGATCATCATCGGGACGGGCGGCGTGGAGCAGAACGGGCCGTACGTCGCGGGTGGCAAGCACAACTTCGTGCTGCAGACCGTGCTGCCGCACATCGCGCGCGCGATCCCGAAGTCGCTGATCGCGCCGATCGTGAAGTTCGTGCCCGAAGGCCGCATCGAGCCCACGCCAGGCGGGCACATGAGCTATCCGGGCACCATCAGCCTCGAGCCGGCGACGTATGAAGCGCTCCTCACCGACATCTGCCGCAGCTACAAGGCCCACGGCTTCACCGACATCATCCTGCTGGGCGACAGCGGCGGCAATCAGACGGGCATGCGGAACGTCGCGCAGGCGCTCAACACGAAGTGGGCGGCCGAAGCCGCGCGCGTCCACTTCCTGCCGGAGTACTACGACGAGGACCGCTGGAGCTACGACTTCCTCAAGACACTCGGCATCACGCAGATCAACAGGACGCCCGGCGCGCAGCCCGACGCGCGCACCGACACGCGCAACGCCATGCACGACGACATCTACTACGAAGCGCAGATCGCCGTCGTCGATCCCAGGCACATCCGCGCGGAGGAGCGCCGCAAGGCCGGTCTGCTGAATCTCCACGGCGTGGACCAGACCGACCTGAACAAGCTCGTCGAGCTCGGCACGAAACTCGCCGAGTACCGCGCTGGCATCGTCGCGAAGGCCTTCGAGGCGTCGAAGGTGAAGGTAAGAGCGAAATGATGGAGGGCGGGTCTTTAGACCCGCCAAGGAGCCGGGTCTGAAGACCCGGCCTCCATTCAGATATTGCTTCTGCTCTGGCCGCCGTCCACCGTGACGCACGCGCCGGAGATCCAGCTCGCGCGCGGCGAGGCGAGGAACGCGACGACGGCGCCGACCTCCTCGGCGCGGCCCATGCGGCCGAACGGCAGCTCGCGTCGAATGAACTCGCGGATGCCGTCGGGATCCTCCTGCTGGCGCCGCCACCAGGAGCCGCCCTCGAACATGATCGATCCGGGCGCGATGCTGTTCACGCGGATGTTGTCGGACGCGAGTTGCTGCGCCATTGCCTTGCCCAGGCTGATCTCGGCGGCCTTCACCGCGTTGTAGGTCATTCGGCCGCCCGACTCCCGGCCCCAGATGGACGCGATCAGGAGAATGACGCCGCCGCCCGCGCGACGCAGGTGCGGCACGGCCAGGCGCGACGCGCGAATGGCGGGAAAGAGCGTCTGATCGAGCGCGTCATGCCACGCCGAGTCGGGGGTGGTGACAATGTCGCCGCCCGAGGCCTTGCCGACGTTGTTGACGAGAATGTCGAGACGGCCGAATCGCGCGGCGGTCGCGGACACGATCGCCTCGGCGCCCGCTTCGGTGGCGACATCCGCTTCGATCGCCAGCACGGCGTCGTTCCGGCCGGCCGCGCGCTCGAGGTCGGCCGCGGCCTGCTTCAGCCCGTCCGCCCCGCGCGCGCAGATGGCGACGCGTCAGCCCTCGTCGACGAGCGCCCGCGCCGACGCCAGCCCGAGGCCCTTGCTCGAGCCGGTGATGAGGGCGACTTTGTCCCGAAGTCCCAGATCCATGTCGACAGAGCTTTTACCATGAAGAGCATGAAGAACCTGAAGGACTTCCTTGCGGCGCAACCCTCCCCGTCTTCATGCTCTTCATGTTCTTCATGTTCTTCATGGTGAGAGCTCTGAGTACAACGCCCCCGTGAACCCGCCTGGGTCCTCGAGGTTGCCGAGGTGCCCGACCCGCGGCAGGACGAC
>JANOGJ010000161.1:0-5077 GCA_031405995.1 Acidobacteriota bacterium | reverse complement strand
CGAGATCAACGCTACGTCACCAGTCTCCAGAGCGGCGAGGATGCGATCGAGTTTGCTGAGTTTGTTGTGCTCGAAGTAGGACGTGACGGGCGTGTGCAGATCGAAGTGCGCCAGCAGAATCGCGGCGCGGCGCGTGTCTTCGGCGGCGATGAGCTGCACCTCGCGCAGCGTCCGGAGCGCGCGGAACGACAGGTCCTCGAGGTTGCCGATCGGGGTGGCGACGACGAAGAGGGTGCCGGGCATTCTCTCTATAATGGCCTGTTGATCCCCTACGATGCCTCTTTATGAGTATGAGTGTCAGGCGTGCGGCCACCGCTTCGAGCGGATCCGGAAGTTCGCCGATCCGCCGCTCGAGACGTGTCCGCAATGCGGTGGCGCGATCGAGAAGCTCGTGTCTTCGCCCGCGTTCCACTTGAAGGGGTCGGGCTGGTACGCGACCGACTACGCCAAGAAGAACACGGAAGGCACGGGGAAGACGGAAGGCACGGACAAGGGCACGGAGGGCGCGGAGAAAAGCACGGAGAAGACGGAGAAGACGGAGAAGACAGGGAAGCCGGAGGCCGCGGAGAAAAGCGCGAGCCCCGAAGAGAAGAAAGCGGAGAAGCCGGAAGCGAAGAAGGACGCGCCGAAGACGTGATCGATCCCCAACTGATCCGCGATCGTCTGGCTGACGTCGAGCGCGGGTTGCGCGCGCGCGGCCTGGACCCGGCGAAGGAGCTGGCCGAGCTGTCGGCGCTCGAGGCCGAGCGGCGCCGGCTGATCCCGGCCGTCGAGACGCTGAAGCGCGAGCAGAACACGGCCGGGGAGGCGGTCGCCCGCGCGAAGAAAGCGGGGGAGGACCCCAGCGGGATCTTTGTCGAGAATAAGGCGCGCGCCGGCCGCATCCGCGAGCAGGAAACCGTGCTCGCCGACGTCGAGCAGCGGCGCGACCGCCTGCTGCTCACGTTGCCGAACCTGCCGCACGAGAGCGTGCCGGTCGGCTCCTCGCCCGCCGACAACCGCGAGGTCGCCCGGTGGGGGAGTCCGCCGACGTTCGACTTCGAGCCGAAGCCGCACTGGGAGCTCGGGCCGGCGCTCGGCATCATCGACTTCGAGCGCGCGACGCGCATGTCCGGCGCGCGCTTCTCGGTGCTGATGGGAGCCGGCGCGAAGCTCGCGCGCGCGCTCATCAATTTCATGCTCGACCTGCACACGCGCGAGCACGGGTACACCGAGGTCGAGCCGCCGTTCCTCGTGAACGCCGCCGCGCTCACCGGCACGGGCAACCTGCCGAAGTTCGAGCAGGATCTGTTTCGGGTCGCCGGGGATTGGGACCTCTATCTCATTCCCACCGCCGAAGTGCCGCTGACGAATCTCCATCGCGAGGAGATCCTGGACGGCCGCACGCTGCCGATCCGGTACACGGCGTACACGCCGTGTTTTCGCAGCGAAGCGGGCTCCTACGGCGCCGACGTGCGCGGGCTCATCCGGCAGCACCAGTTCGACAAGGTCGAGCTGATGACGTTCACGACGCCCGAGCATTCACACGCGGAGCTCGAGCGGCTGACGAAGAACGCGGAGACGGTCCTCGAGCGGCTCGGCCTGCCGTACCGCCGCATGCTGCTGTGCACCGGCGACATGGGATTCGCGTCAGCGAAGACGTACGACATCGAGGTCTGGCTGCCGTCGCAGAACGCCTATCGTGAGATTTCCTCCTGCAGCAACACCGAAGCGTTCCAGGCGCGCCGGGCGCAAATTCGCTTCCGTCCCGACGGCACGGGCAAGGTGCAGTTCGCGCACACGCTGAACGGGTCGGGGCTCGCCGTCGGCCGCACGCTCATCGCCATTCTCGAGAACAATCAACAGCGAGATGGCTCGGTGGTGATTCCTGAGGCGCTGAGGAGCTACATGAACGGCATGGACGTGATTAGGTCAATTTAGAACTCAGAACTTAGAACTGACGAAGAGCGCGCGCGGAACGGAGCGAGAGCGAGTGGAGCGCGCTAGCCGGGGTGCAGGGGGCCCCGGCGATCAAGTAACGGAGGGATGGCCGAGTGGTTTAAGGCGGCGGTCTTGAAAACCGTTGTACGGGAAACCGTACCGGGGGTTCGAATCCCTCTCCCTCCGCCACCTCGATTATTCACCTTGGGGTGAAAACAGTTGCCATTGTTTTGACCATTGGGTGAAAATACTTGTATGGCAGGACGGACCCGCTACCTCGCCGGCCAGGTGCAACAGGACCTGGGCCGGAAAATGGTGTTCGTCGCGGGCGCCCGCCAGGTCGGCAAGACCACCCTCGCCCGCTCGCTGCCCGGCGCGCGATCCGGTTACCTGAACTGGGATGTGGCCGCGGACCGCGAGCGCATTCTCCGCCGCACCCTGCCGGCGGGCTCGCTCTGGGTCTTCGACGAGCTTCACAAGTTCCGCGGCTGGCGCAACTACCTGAAGGGACTGTGGGACGGTCGTCCGGACGGCCAGCGCGTGCTCGTGACCGGCAGCGCGCGCCTCGACTTCTATCGATTCGGCGGCGATTCACTGCAGGGCCGCTACCACCTGTTGCGGATGCACCCGCTGAGCGCCGCGGAACTCGGCGTCACGTCCGCCGCGGACTGGCGCGCGCTGCGCACGCTCGGCGGCTTCCCGGAGCCGTTCTTCGGCGGGTCGGCGCGCGAGGCGAAACGCTGGTCCACCGAACACCGCACCCTGATCATTCGCGACGAACTCACCAGCCTCGAGCGGGTGGCTGACATCGGCCGCCTGGAGCTGCTGGCGCTTCGCCTTCCGGAACTGGTCGGGGCGCCGCTGTCCATCAACAGCCTTCGCGAAGACCTCGACGTCAGCCATAAGACGCTGACGCGCTGGGTGTCGCTCCTTGAACGTCTGTACGCCCTGGTGCTCGTCCCGCCGTTTGGCAGCCCGCGCGTGCGGGCGATCAAGAAGAGTCCGAAGCACTACCATCTCGACTGGACGCTGGCGCCCTCGCCCGGCGCGTCGTTCGAAAACCTGGTCGCTATTCATCTGTTGAAGTGGGTGCACTACCGGCAGGACGTCGAGGGTCTCGACTTCGAACTCCGCTATTTCCGCGACGTCGACGGCCGCGAAGTGGACTTCGTCGTCACCAACCGCCGCAGCCCGGTGCTCATCGTCGAGGCGAAGCTCGACGATGTGGCCGTTGACCCGGCGCTTCGGTACCTGAAGGCGAAGTTCCCGGCCTGCCCGGCCTGGCAGATCCATGCGCAGGGGACGAAGGACTACCAGACGCCCGAAGGCATCCGGGTCGCGCCGGCGCTGACGCTGCTCGGGACACTCGTGTAGGTCGCGACAGAAGTGTAAGAACGGCCCTAGCGGGAGGGTGTCCCAAGTGGCACATCCCAGACCGACTCCATCGGATATGCTCGTGCGCTTGCTACCGGGGTCATCGCGCACCTGTTGCGCGCTCCATCCCGGCCGCTATGGAGGTCACGATGCGTAGCAGATTAATCCTGATCGCGCTTGTGCTTGGAGTGGGCGCGCTTCTACCGGAAACAAACGTCAGCGTCGTCGCGTCGTCGGGGAACGAGAAGGTGGCCATGGTCGATGACTGCGATCCCAACGCCGACTGGGGCGTCAACGGTTGCCTGAACAACGACGACGGCACGGTCTCGCGGGCGGAGTTCACGCTCTTCCTCACGACCCCCTTGGCGCCTCCCGGCGCGGTGGGTCACGTGGGTCACCCGTCCTGGAGAAACGACCCTGGATACCTCACGGTCGAAGAAGGCGAAAAAATCAAGGTGAAGAATCGCGGCGGACGCAATCACACCTTCACGAAGGTCGCCCAGTTTGGCGGCGGAACCCCTCCGCCACTCCGAGTCGGCCTGACTCTCGCGCCGGAGTGCCCGGCGGCGGTCCTCGTGGGGCCTGGCGGCAAGGTCGAGGTGAACCAGACCGATCTCGCCCTCGGCGACAACCGCTTCATGTGCTGCTTCCACTCGTGGATGCGGACGGTCATCAAGGTCGTGCCTGACGAGGGGCACGGCGACAAGCACAAGCGATAGCAAAAAAACGGGCGGGATGGGAAACCCCATCCCGCCCGCGTTCGTGAGTCTGTCGTTGTCGGTTGTCCGTTACTCTATCGACCCAATTCCTGCACGGCGGCAACCAGCATCTGCACCTTGGCGCGATCCGCCGAGCCTGCGGCATCCGAGGTGAGCTGCTTCGCGAGTGACGCGAGCGCCGTCCGGCGCGCGGCGCCCGATGCCTGCTCCGCGGTTGTGAGTTCCGTGCGGACGGCGGTGATGCGCGCGGCCGAGAGGCCCTTCGATCGTTCGAGCTGATCGACGAACGCCCGCGCCTTCGCGAAGCTCGGCGGCCACACGAACTTCGGCTGTCCCTGCGCGTTCAGGTGGCCGAGCTGCACGGTGTTGGCGGCGTCGAGCTCGTTCTTCGAGATGTGCGGGCTCGCCAGCAGCTCGAAGATGTCGAGGCCGCGCCGGATCTCGGAGCTCACGAGCAGGCCGTTGTACCAGTACACCGACCACGAGCCGGCGCTGATAATCCGGTCCGGATCCACGGGGCCGCGATCGAAGAACGCGATCTCGTACGGCTTCTTCACGTCGGTCCAGTCGAACACCGTGATCCCGCCCTGGTAGAAGCCCTGCACCATGACGTCGCGGCCCGGGATCGGGACGAGCGATCCGTTGTGCGCGACGCAGTTCTCGGCGTCGGTCTGGACGCCGGGAATCTTGTAGTAGCTGTGGAACACCATCTTGTTGTTTTCGATGGTGAAGAGCGCGTTGCCGCCCCACACGGGACGATCCTTCGCGCGACACTTCGCGCCGCCGCCGCCGCCCCACTCGTCGGAGAAGAGGACCTTCTTGCCGTCGTTGCTGAACGTGGCCGAGTGCCAGAAGGCCATGTTCGTGTCGCCGACGAAGTCCATGCGGACCGGGTGCGCGGGCTCGCGGATGTCGAGCAGCAGGCCGTAGCCGCCGCACGCGCCGCCGCCAATCCCCATCCCCGGATACAGCGTGATGTCGTGGCACTGGCTCGGGCCGGCGTTCGGATTGCCGCCACGGCCGCCGCCGCGCCCGGCACCGGCCGCCGGCGCACCGGGTGCGCC
>JANOGJ010000121.1:0-11032 GCA_031405995.1 Acidobacteriota bacterium | reverse complement strand
TGACAAAATTCGTCGCATCCACAATATTGTTGATGGAGCGCTGTCCTATTGCTTCAAGATTTTTCTTGAGCCAGTCGGGCGACGGACCGACTTTCACGTTCTTGATATGACCTGCAATGTACCGCAGACAAAGACCCTGTTGCTCTCCGAGGATCTGCAGGAGGGCTTCACGTGGAGCGGCGTGACGGTCGTGAACCCTTTCTCGAAGACCCGGCACCCGCTGCTCGAGGGTCTTACCAGAAGTAGCCGCGCCGCGCGAGGATCGTCAACCGCGCGCGGCCTTTGATCGCCACGCGCAGCGCGTGAAAGCCGCCGCGCTCGACTGTCCTCTAGTATCCTTTGCGCGGACTGATTGTGCCGATGCGCGTGCTCAATCGACATTCGCCCTGGCTCGGGGTTCTGCTGCTCGCCGCGGCCATCGCGGTCGTTCAGGAGGTGCCTCAAGCCGCGCCACAGGATCCCGCGCGACCGGCTCAGCCCGCGAAGACGGGCGCGCAGTTGTACAAGGAGGCCTGCGCGGCGTGCCACGGGCTCGACGGCGCCGGGCAGGAGCGGTCCGTCGTCGGCTTCGACCTGCCGATCCCTGATTTCACGGATTGTTCCTTTGCGTCGCGCGAGGCCGACGCTGACTGGCTCGCCGTCGCCCACGATGGCGGTCCAGCACGCGGGTTTTCGACGGTGATGCCGGCGTTTGGCGTCGCGCTGACGAAAGACGACCTCGGCGCGATCCTCGGTCACATCCGCACGCTGTGCACGAACGACGCCTGGCCACGCGGCGAGCTGAATCTGCCGCGCGCGTTCGCCACCGAGAAGGCGTATCCCGAGGACGAAGCCGTCCTGACCTCGACCTTTGCCGCGAGCGGACCCGCGGCGATCTCGAACACGATCGTCTACGAGAAACGATTCGGCCCGCGCAATCAGATTGAGATCAAAGTCCCTTTTGACGCCGCCAAGGACGACGAGGGCCAGTGGGCCGGCGGCGCCGGCGATATCACGGTCGGCTTCAAGCGGGCGGTCGCGCACAGCCTGCGCCAGGGCCGAATCTTCGCGCTCGCCGGAGAGATCGTCCTGCCGACCGGCGACGAGGCGGCCGGCTTGAGCAAGGGCACGCCGATCTTCGAGACGTTCGCGTCATTCGGTCAGGTCCTGCCGGCCGACACCTTTCTGCAGGCGCAGGCCGGTATCGAGCTGCCGTTCGACACCGGGCGCGCGGGACGCGAAGCGTTCTGGCGGGTCGCCACAGGTCGCACGTTCGTCTCGGACGAATTCGGCCGCTCCTGGACGCCGATGGTCGAGCTCGTGGCCGCCCGCGAGCTGGAGCGCGGCGCGCGGGTGCAGTGGGATCTGATCCCGCAGATGCAAATTTCGCTCAACACGCGGCAGCATCTGCTGATCAGCGTCGGCGTGCGCACGCCGCTCAACCAGCGCAGCGGCCGCCGCTCGCAGATTCTCTTCTACTTCCTGTGGGACTGGTTCGACGGAGGCTTGTTTGATGGCTGGTAGGCGCGCGACCGCGCCGGCCGCGTTCGCGATCGCGCTCGGCGCGGCATGGGCGATCTCGCTCGCGGCCACTGCGACTGCCAAAGACGACTCCCGGAGTCGTACGGTCTTCCAGACCTCTGACAACTGTATGGCCTGCCACAACGGCCTGGTGACGCCAGCGGGTGAGGACGTCTCGATCGGCGCGGACTGGCGCGCCTCGATGATGGCCAATTCCTCCCGAGACCCGTACTGGCAGGCCGCCGTTCGCCGCGAGCTGATCGACCATCCGCAGGCGCAGGCCGCCATCGAAGACGAGTGCTCGATCTGCCATATGCCGATGACGACGTTCCCGGCGCGGGCGGCAGGCGGGAAGGGACGCATCTTCGACTATCTGCCGGGCGGCCGGGCCGGCGATGCCGATGGCGCTCTTGCCGCCGACGGCGTCTCCTGCACCGTCTGCCATCAGCTCTCGGCCACGCGCCTCGGCGATCCGGCGACGTTCACGGGCAAATACGTGATTGACGTCGCGGCGGCGGACGCTGGTCGTCGCGCGTTCGGCTCGTTCGCGATCGACCCCGGCCGCACGCGCGTGATGCAGTCCGGCTCCGGGTTTACGCCGACCGAGTCGAAGCACCTTGCTCAAGCTGAAACGTGCGCGAGCTGCCACACGCTCTTTACCCATGCGATCGGGCCCGGCGGGGCCGACGCCGGGACGCTGCCGGAGCAGACGCTCTTTCTCGAATGGCAGCAGAGCGACTTCCGCACTACGTCGAGCTGCCAGGCGTGTCACATGCCGGTCGTCGAGGGTGAGATGCCGATCGCGTCGGTGCTCGGCCAGCCGCGCGCCGGCCTGTCGCGGCACAGCTTCCGCGGCGGCAACTTCTTCATGCTGCGCATGCTCAATCGCTACCGCGACGAGCTGGGCGTCCGCGCGCTGCCGCGCGAGATGGAATCGGCCGCGCAGCGAACCGTCGCGTTTCTTCAGCAGGACACCGCGCGGGTCGCCCTGGTCGGCGCCGCCCGGGCCGGCGGTCGGCTCGAGTTCGACGTCGAGGTCCAGAATCTGACCGGACACAAGTTCCCGACGGCGTATCCATCACGGCGAGCCTGGCTGCAGGTGACGGTGGTGGACGCGTCGGGCCGCGTCGTCTTCGAGTCGGGCGCGTTCTCGCCGGACGGCCGGGTCATGGGCAACGACTACGACGAGGACGCGGCGCGGTTCGAGCCGCACTACGCGCGCATCGAGCGCGCCGATCAGGTGCAGATCTATGAGTCCGTGATGGCCGACTCGCGCGGGAGCCTGACGACCGGCCTGCTCTCCGGCGCCCGGTATGTGAAGGACAACCGGCTCCTGCCGCGTGGGTTCAACAAGGCGAACGTGACAGCCGACGTGGCCGTGCATGGTGAGGCGACGTCGGATGCGGACTTCATCGGCGGTGGCGACCGCGTGCGCTATTCGATCGGCGCCGCCGGTCCGCTCACCATCACCGCGAAGCTGTGGTTCCAGCCGATTGCCTACCGGTGGGCGGTGAATCTCCGCGGGTACGACGCGCCGGAGCCGCGGCGCTTCGTGCGGTACTACGAGTCGATGGCGTCCGTGTCCGCGATTGTGACGGCCGAAGCGCGGCTACGTCTTCAGTAGCTCTTCCATCGCCCCCGCGAACGTGTCCACCTCGTCGATGCTCGTGTAGACGTTCGGCGTCACGCGCACGCCCTGGTAGGGGAACTGCGGGCCGGGGAACTCGCCGCCCGCGATGCCGGCCACGATGATGCGGTACCGATCCCAGAGGAACGCCGTGATCTTCGCCGCCGGCAGGCCCTGAATGCCGACGGTGGCAAGGCCCCACGTCTCGCCCGGTTTCAAGCTCGAGTGCATCTGGATGCGCGCGTGCTGGCCGAGCCGGCTCGCCCAGCGCATCGTCAGGTAGTAGAGCCGCGCGGCCTTGCGCTCGGCGCCGATCGCGCGGTGAAAGGCGAGTGCGTCGGCGATCGCGGCCTTGGGCGCCCCCGGCGCCGTCCCGATCTCCTCGAACTTGCGGATGTCGGTGACGGTGCGCGCGGGCGCGGCCTGCAGCGGCCAGAACTTCTCAATCTGATCGCGGCGCACAAAGAGGATGCCCGTGCCGAACGGCGCGAGCAGCCACTTGTGCAGGCTGACGCCGTAGGCGTCGCACTCGAGGTCGCGCAGCTTGAACGGGAACTGCGCGCCGGCGTGCGCGCCGTCGACGATCGTCCGGATGCCGCGCGCCCGCGCCATGCGGCAGATGCGCTGCACGGGGAAGAGCTGGCCGGTGAGGTTCGTGATGTGGCAGAAGTGCAGCACCTTCGTCCGCGGCGTGATGGCCTTCTCGATGCGGTCGTAGAGGTCCTGCTGCGTGGTCGGCACGGGGAACTGCAGGCGGGTCACCACGATCTTCTCGCGCCGCATGCGCTGGTCCCATGTCGTCAGCATGCGTGGGTAGTCCTGGTCGGTCGTGATGACTTCGTCACCGGGCGCGAGGTCGATGCCGTTCTGGACGATCTGCAGCGACTCGCTGGCGTTACGGGTAATGGCTAGTTCCTCGGTGTCGCACCCGAACTCGGTGGCGAGGCCTCGGCGCACGGATTCGGCGTTTGCGCGCATTTGGTTCAGGTAATAGACAGGCGCCTGGTTCTGCATATCCAGGTAGCGCTTCACCGCGTCGGCCACGACGCGCGGATGTGAGCAGTGGTGACCGGTGTTGAGGTTGATGAGCGTCCGATCCAGCGCGAAGGCCTGCTGGATCTGACCCCAGTAGGCCTCGTCCTTGGCCACATCGCCTGGCGCCTGATCGGCGACCGCGGCCGTAGCGGCGGCGACCTCCTCGAGGCCATGGGTCTTGATCGCGAGCGCGGCGGCGCCGAGGACGCCGGTCGAATGCAGGAACGCTCGACGACTGAGCATGGACACCTCCAAAGGGCGTCGACAGGATACTCCTGTCGCGCCGGGCGAGCGCGATGGACTAGGATCGGCCGCCTTGTCCCTCCACGCCGTCGGCGTCATCGGCCTGATCGCGGTCTTCGTCATCGGCACGTTCCGCCCGATCAATCTTGACGCGCTGTCGCTGGTCATGACCTTCCTGGTGGGCACGATGGTCGCCGGTGAGAGTGTGCGCGACATGCTCAGCGAACTGGATGTAATCCTGCAACAGTGGCGGCTGGCGCGGCTGCTGCGCGCCCCCGCGGCCCTGGCTCGACGTCGTGACCGTGGCCGCAGCCAGTCCGCATCAGGGCCTCCCGGTGGGTTCGTTTCCAGCCTAGCGCACCACGCGCAGGCTCTGCTCCCGCCGCTCCCCGTCGCTGAGCGTGAGGGACATCGACGCGGCCACAAGTTCCTTGAGGAACGCCGGATCGAACCACTGGCCGGCCTCGACGTCGGTCACGGCGACCAAGCGGTACTCACCCGCGGGGAGATTGCGGAAGCTGAAGCGGCCGTCGGTGGCCGGGCGCAGGCCCTGCACGCGCCGCGACTGCGGCGTCCAATAGCGTTGATCCGCGGTGAAGACGATGACGGTGAATCCCGTCGCCGGTTGATTCGCGTCGTGCTGCAACTGGCCGGTGATCTCGGCCAGCCTCGGCACTACGGTGATGACGCCGTTCGTGAGCGGCTCGCCCGGCTTTACCTCGATGGGGAAGTCGAGTGTGTCGCGGCCGTTGAACACCGACGACTTGAAGTTCGCCGCGCCGGGGGAACTCGGGTACGCGCCGATCCGGTACCGGCCAGGCACGACCCCCTCAAGTGTGAACCGGCCCTCGGCGTCGGGGCTCGCGACGACCGGCGCGGTTTCACCGGCCATCAGGTCGGCCACGAGCGCGGTGATCCGCAGGCGCGTGAGGTCGATGGGGATCGTCCCTTCGGCCACGACCCGGCCCGACACGGTCATGCCGGGCTCGAGCGAGAGGACAAGGTCGGAGACGGGGTCGCCCGAGACGGTGATGTCGGCGCTGGCCCACAACGCCAGCCGGCCCGGCTGCTCGCCGGCGGCCGCCGGCGGCCGAGACACGATCGCGCGCACGGTCAGGTTGTACTGGCCTGCGGCGACGTTCAGGAACGAGAAGCGCCCGTTCGCCGGTACGTGCAGGACGTTCATCGAGGAGCCGGGGAGGGTCTGTGCTGCTGTGAGCACCACGTGCGTGTCGGAGGCCGAGTTGCCGATGGGCATCTGCCCGCCGCTCCACACGACGGTGCCCGCCACGCGGGTGATGGGCACGAGCTGCAGCCGGATGTCGCCGCCCGGCCGTTCCTCGCCGACGTCGAGGGTCACCGTCGCGGCCTGGGTTGTCTGTGTCGTGCCCGGCGCGCACACGGGCACGTACGCGTCCTTCGGCGCCTCCGGCGATGGCGACGCCGCCATGCGGTCCGCCATCGCGCGTGCTTCGGGGTCGGCTCCGCCGCGGGCCGCAGCCGCCGCCTGGATTTCCTCCACGCGCCGCCGCAGCGACTCGGCTTGAGCGGCCGCCTGGAGCAGCTCGTCGCGCGGCGCGGCGCACACCACGTACTCGCCTGGCGGCAGGCCGAACAGGCGGTACTGCCCGCGATCGTCGCTGGTGACGGGGAGGGTCGCGACCATCACCGGCTCGCGGATGCCATTCCTCATCTGGAAGCGATGCGCCCGCATCGACACGCCAGAGACGGGATCGCCGACTTCGTCCGTCACCACGCCGAAGAGCACGCCGCCGCGGGGCAGGACGAGCCCGATCTTGTCGATCTTCTGGGCGTCGGCGAGGTGGATGGGGGTGCCCGGACGGCCGGATCCCGCCTTCTTCTGGCCGTAGATCACTTCGAGAAAGCCGGCGCGCGCCGCCTTGAGGTTGAAGGATCCCGCAGGCAGCCGGCCGAACGTAAATCGTCCGTCCTGATCGGTTGCCGTGACTGCGACCGGCCTGCCCGGCTCATTCTCGAGCGTGACGCGCACGCGGCGCACCGGGCGGCCGGAGTCGCCGGCCGTCACCGTGCCCGCGATGACGCCCGTCCCGGCCAGCGGGGGAGCCGGTGGCCGCGCGTCACGCGCCGCCCCGGCTTGCTGCGCCGCGTCAATGCCGCGGCCGGCAAGTCCGGCGCCGAATGCGATCGCGCAGATGACGCCAAGACTGAGCGTGCGGCGCATGGTCTACTCCTTGATAGGCAGCCGCGCTGCCCGGACATTATCGGGCCAGTCGGCGCGTTGACATCTGATGCGTGATGCGTGATGCTTAGCCGTGCGCACCACGCTCGACATCGACGACGACGTCCTGCAAGCCGCGAAGGAGCTGGCCTCCGCCCGCCGCAGCACCGCCGGCAAGATCGTCTCGGAACTCGTTCGGAAAGCCCTGACGCCCGACCCGTCCTCGCGCGTCCGAAACGGCGTGCCCCTCCTGCCGCGCCGGTCGTCCGGCTCTCCGCGTCCGACCATGAAACTCGTCAACGCGCTGCGCGACGCGCCTGATTCTCCGTGAGGCACGGAGACTAGATGGCGCCGGTCGCGCTCCTCGACGTCAACGTGCTTGTCGCGCTCTTCGACGCCGAGCACATCCACCATCAGGCCGCGCACGACTGGTTCGCGCGGCAGCGACGCCAGGGGTGGGCGACGTGCGCCGTCACCGAAACCGGCTTCCTGCGCGTCGTGTCGCGTCCGGAATACGGCAGCGCGATGAGCCGCGCAGCCGATCTGGTGCCGCTCCTCCGCAAGTTCTGCGGCAGCGGTCGCCATCACTTCTGGACGGAATCCGTCTCACTCAGGGACGAACAGCTCTTCGATCCCGCCTTGATCCGCGGGCACCGTCAGCTCGCCGATATCTACCTGCTCGGGTTGGCGAAGCGGCACGGTGGGTGTCTCGCGACGTTCGATCGAACCATCCCAATTGGCGCCGTCAAAGGCGCGAGGCGCGAGACGTTGGCCGTCATTGCGGCCGAGGCCGGCTAGCGGCCCATCTTCCAGAAGGCGATCCCGCTGGCCTGCTGGCCGACGTCCACCGTGGCCGCGAGCGCAAGCGCCTGCAGGTCGAACACATCGACCTTGCCCGGCGCCGATCCGACGCCCTCACTCGTGACGAATGCATACCGCGAGTCCGGGCTCACCGCCACGCCGTGCGCGAGCGTCGTCGACGTCTTCAAGCGCGCCAGGCTCTTTCCGCTCGCGAGATTGAAGATCTCGAACATGCTGCCTTGTTTGAGCGTGGCCACGAGCAACCTGCCATCGGCCGTGACGGCGAGGTTGTAGACGCCGCGACCCGTGGGCAAGCGGCGCGTAACGCTCCAGGCATCGCGGTCAATCTCGACGATCTCGTCCATCTTGTTGCAGGCGACGAAGATCTTCCGCCCGTCGGCCGACGGCTGGGCCCAGGTGGGCGAGCACGTGGCGGGCGTCATCTCGTGTTTCATGCCGACGTAACCGACCTCGGCCGGATCCACGATGGGCTTGGGCGCCGCTCCACCCGCCATGGCGTGGCCGGCGTGGGCGTCCGCGCTCGCTGGGAGCGGCCCTTCTTTGCCCTTGGCCACGGAAAACCGCCGGGCCACCTCGAACTTCACCGCGTCGATCTCCACCAGCTGGTCGTCCATCATGCAGGTCGAGTACTGCCGCTTGCCGCTCGCGTCGATGCGGCTGCCGTGCGGCATCGTGCAGGTGACGATGCGCGCGACTTCCATGTTGGTGGGCGTGTAGACCACTGAGACCGTCGACGGCACCATGTCGCCGTGCAGGTTGAAGTTCACCGAGAGCGAGTAGAGCCCGTCCGGCGTGACGTCCACCGAGGCGGGGAAATAGCCGAGCGAGAGGCCGTCGCCGACGAGCGTGTCCGAGTCCGGCCCGAGTGCGTACTTCCAGAGTTTGCCGTCGGGCCGCCCATGGCCGGTTGTCATGTAGAGGTACTTGCCGTCCGCGGAGATCGCGAGACCGTGCGGCCCTTCCATTTCATTGGGCAGTTCGCCGATGGTGGTGGTTCGCTCGACCACGGCGCCGGCGGGGCCGAAGCGAATCCGGTGGATGAAGTCTGCCGATTCAGCGCCGGCGTACACCCAGTAGGTGCTCGTGGGACGAGGAGCGGGCCGCGCCTGCTGTCCCGGCGCCGCGCCCGCGATGGCGCCGCTCACCGCGACGAGGGCCGCAATGATGATTCTGTTGCCGGGCCGCGAAGCGTCTGCCATCATGTCCGCACTCTACTCCCAGGGTGATCGGAGCGAATTGGCCATGAAGGTAACACGTACCGCGTGCGCTGCGGCGTTTGTGCTGGCGTTGATGCTGATGCTGTCGGTCGGCGAGTTCCTGTCCGCGCAAGGGCAGGCGGGTCAGGCGGCCGGTCAGGCCGCCGCGGTGCCCGTGGCGAAACTGGTCGCCGAGCCAGCCAGCCTGTCGCTCAGAACCGGCGAGTCCGTCGCGCTGAAGGTGACGGCCTACGACGCCGCGGGGAAACCGATTCCAGACGCGGTGGTCCGTGTGAACCTGCCGCGCAATGCCGGCACGTATGCCGACGGCAAGCTGACGGCGTTTCGCGCCGGCACGTTCACCGCGACCGCGGTCGCCGCGGGTGCGGCGGGCGCGCCGCCGGTCACGCTCGATATTCCCGTGACGATTGCCTGGCCCGCACTCGCGACGATCGAGATCGTGCCCGAGCCGGGCCGGCTCTACACCGGCGTGACGATCGCGCACCGCGCCAGGGGCGCGCACGCCGACGGCAGCGAGCGCGCGGGCCTCGTCGCCGCGTGGCGCAGCTCCGATCCGTCGGTCGCGACCGTCGATCGGTTCGGCAACGTGACCGCCCTCAAGACAGGGACGGTGACGATCACGGCGTCGGCCGAGGCGGCGAAGTCGGAGAAGAGCTACACGGTCGCCGCCAACCCGGTGGCCCGGCTCGACCTGGGCATCACCGAGACGACGATCCGGACGGGCGACGTCATTCGTCTGGTCGGCACGCCCAGGCGCGCCGACGGCGGCGCGGTGACCGACGTGCCGATCACGTGGAGCTACACGTACGCGGCGCCCGAGGGAAACACGCCCAAGGCGCCGGGCGGCGCGGGAATCATCGATAACGGGCTCTTCGTCGCGAATTACCCGGGCTTCTACACGATTCTCGCGTCGGCCGGCCCCGCGCAGGCGCGCACCGCGATCGAAGTCACGCCCCGTGACGTGCGCCGTCGCGTCACCGTCACCGGGCGCGGGATCATCCGCGACACCCACACGTCCGATCTCTGGCCCTACACCGGCCGCGACGGCCGCGACTACTGCATCGTCGGCACCTGGGGCGGCGACGGCTACGCGCACGTCTTCGACATCACGGATCTGACGAACATCGTGCGGACGCACTCGATCAAGATCGACGCGCGCACCATCAACGACGTCACGGTGTCGCCCGATGCGCGCTACGCGGTGCTCTCGCGCGAGGGCGCGTCCAATCGCGTGAACGGCGTGGTGTTCCTGGACCTCGCCGACCCGGCGCACCCGAAGATCTCCTCGACGTTCGACACGGAACTCACGGGCGGCGTGCACAACATGTTCGCGACGAAGGACCACTTGTTCGCGGTGTCCGGCGGATCGAAATACGTGATCATCAACGCCGAGGACATCTACAAGCCGGCGTACGTGAGCGAGTACCGGCACCCGAACGCCAGGCTGCACGACCTGTGGGTGCGCGACGGCATCGCGTACTCCGCACAAGGCGGCGTCGGCACGGTCGCCGTCGATGTCGGCAACGGCAAGTACGGCGGGTCGCTCAAGGCGCCGAAGCTCATCAACACGGTGCCGATCAACAGCGGCCACGAGATCTATCCGTACATGCAGTCGTCCACCGGGAAGACCTACCTCTTCATCGGCGACGAGGAGATGGGCCGGACCGGGCGCGCCTGGGCGGGCACCAACTATCAGCTCTCTGGGCCGGGTGGCGTTCCGCCTAAGGGTGGCATCGCGCAGACGTCCGGCGGCTACACGCACATCGTCGACTTCACCGATCCGATGAACCCGCGCAAGGTCGGCCGGTATCACCTCGAGGACTACGGCTCGCACGACATCATCGTCGAGGACGACGTCCTCTATCAGGCCTACTACGACGGCGGCGTGCGCATCGTCGACGTCTCCGGGATGCTGCTCGGCAACCTGTACGACCAGGGACGGGAAATCGCGGTGTTCAAGCCGTACGATCCCGAGGGCTACACGGCAAACGCGCCGTTCGTGATGAACGCGATGCCGTGGAAGGGCCACATCCTGTTCACGTGCTTCAACAGCGGCCTCTGGGCGATCAAGCTGGAGCCACCTGTGGCGAGATAGGTTAATGAGGCAATGGGGCAGTGGGGCAATGGGGCAATGGCTGCGACGCGGCCAGGAGAGACAAGCGTTTTGCATTGCCCCTTTGCCTCATTGCCTCATTGCCTCATTGCCCCATTAACACTCCTCGTTCTTGTTGTCGGCTGTGGAGGTGCGACGAAGGACGCGCCGCCGGCGCCCGCGCAACCGGTCGCGGACACGCCCGCGCAGATAGCCGAGAAGTGGCGCGCGAAGCATGAGACCGACTATCGCCGCGACTGGGTCACGATCGCCGGCCTGCACCCGCTGAGGCAGGG
>JANOGJ010000110.1:0-3720 GCA_031405995.1 Acidobacteriota bacterium | reverse complement strand
CCTGGCTCAAGGGCGTGACCGCCGCGGCCAACCGTCTGATCGAGCTCGGAGTGGCCGATCCCGATCGCCTGGGGGTGCAAGGCACGAGCTACGGCGGCTACGCCACGGTGCTTCTCATCACGCAGACCGATCGATTCAAGGCGGCGGTGAACGTGTCGGGCAAGGTCGACATGGTCAGCTTCTACACGGACAGCCCGCGGCTCGGCGTGCGGAACACGCACGCGCCCGAGAAGAGTCAGGATCGGATCGGCGGCACGTTATGGGAGTACCCCGAGCGGTATCTCGAGCATTCCGCGGTGCTCCAGGCCGATCGGATCAAGACGCCGCTCCTCAACATCACCGGCGACCAGGATCCGAACGTGCCGTCGAGCCAGTCGCGCGAGATCTATTACGCGCTGCGGCGGCTCGGGCGCGAGGTCGAGTGGGTGCGCTACGTCAACGGCGCGCACCGCCCGCCGAACAGCGCGAGCGAGGCGGTCGATTTCGAGAACAGGATTCTCGCGTGGTACGACAAGTATCTGAAGACGGAAGACAAGAAGAAGAATGGCGGTTAATGAGGCAATGGGGCAGTGAGGCAATGGGGCAATGAAAGGCGAGACAGCGTGCATCCATTGCCTCATTGCCGCATTGCCTCACTGCCCCATTAACAAATGTCCGCCTCTGTAGGCATTCGTCCCCCCACCTTCCGTCTGCCTGACGCGGCCCACGTCGGCGCCGTTCGGTACCAGGTCGCCGATCTCGAGCGCTCGCTATGGTTCTATCGCGACCTCGTCGGCCTGCACGTCATCGACCGTCAGGACTCGGACGATTCACCTCGCGCGCGGCTCGGCGCGGCTGATGGGCGCGCCGTGCTGCTGGAGCTCGTCGAGAAGACGGGCGCGCGACCGATCCCGCGCGGGGGACGGCTCGGTCTCTATCACTCGGCGCTTCTCCTGCCGTCGCGAGCCGCGCTTGGGTCGTTGATCGCGCGTCTCAACGAGGCCGGATTCCCGGCCGGCTCGGCGGATCACTCCTTCAGCGAAGCCCTGTACCTGCGCGACCCTGACGGGATCACGCTGGAGGTCTACACTGATCGGCCGCGCGACGCGTGGGTGATTCGGGAGCGGGAAATCATGGGCACGCTTGATCCGCTCGACACGGCGGCGCTCGTGAAGGTCGCCGCCGGATCGCCGTGGGCCGGCGTGCCGGCCGGGTCCGTGATCGGCCATGTCCACTTCTACGTCGGCGATCTCGACGAGGCGGCCGCGTTCTACCACTCGGCGCTCGGTCTGGACAAAGTCGGGTGGAGTCTTCAGGGCGCGCTCTTCATGTCGGCCGGCGGTTATCACCATCACGTGGGGACCAACACGTGGCTTGCCGGCGCGCCGGTCGCGACGGATGCCGACGCGCGGCTGCTCGAGTGGGAGTTGGTCGTCCCCGATCAGGCGAGCGTCGACGCGGTTGGAGCCAGCCTCGAACGAGCGCGGTTTCCGATTGCTCGAGTGGGGCCGGACATTCGCGCGGTGGACGCGTGGGGCATTGCGGTCAAAATCACCAGAACCCTGAACGCCTGAACCGTGAGCCCGAATTGCCTGTCGGTTCTCCGGTAGCGCGTGTGATTGCGTCAGCGACACAATCCGCACATGATGCTTACGAATTCCATGCGGGCGGCTTCACCTGATCAGCTCCCGTTGCTTGCCCTTCCGCCCCGGCGGGAGATGGAGCGTGCCTACGAGCGATCGGATGCGTCGTACGACGGCGTGTTCTACCTCGGCGTGCGCACGACCGGCATCTTCTGCCGGCCGTCGTGCCATGCGCGGAAGCCAAAGCCGGAGAACGTCGAGTTCTTCGCGGCGCCGAAGGAAGCCCTCTTCGCCGGTTACCGTCCGTGCCTGAAGTGCAAGCCGCTCGCCGCCGACGAAGCGCCTGCCTGGGTGACGCGTTTGCTCGATCGAATCGAGAAAACACCCGAGGCGCGCGTCAAGGAAAGCGACCTGCACGCCATGGGCCTCGAGCCCGCGCGTGTCCGCCGCTACTTTGCCGGCAAGTACGGCTTGACGTTCCAGGCCTACTGCCGCGCGCGCCGGCTCTCCCGCGCCTTCGAGCGCATCCGCGACGGCGTCGCGATTGACGATGCGGTGTTTGAGACGGGATATGACTCGCACAGCGGCTTCCGCGAGGCGTTTCAGAAAGTGTTCGGGCAGCCTCCGGGACGCACGTCTGAAGCAGAATGCATTCGCCTCGCGTGGCTCGACACCGCCATCGGGCCGATGATCGCGGGCGCGACCGACGCCGGCGTGTGCCTGCTCGAGTTCACCGACCGGCGCATGCTCGAGCAGCAACTCCAGACGCTCCGACGCCGGTTCAAGGCCGCGCTCGTGCCCGAGTCGCACCGACATCTCGAGACGCTGAAGCGCGAGTTGAGCGAGTACTTCGCCGGCACGCGCCGCGATTTCACGGCGCCGCTCACCGCGCCCGGGACGCCGTTCGAGGAGCGCGTCTGGAAGGCACTGCTCGACATCCCGTACGGCGAGACGCGCTCGTACGAGCAGATCGCGCGCGTCGTCGGCAGTCCCAAGGCCGTCCGCGCCGTCGGCCGCGCCAACGGCATGAACCGCATCGCCATCGTCATTCCCTGCCACCGCGTCGTGAACAAGAGCGGCGAGCTGGGTGGGTATGGCGGGGGACTGTGGCGAAAGCGACGACTCTTGGCGATTGAGAAGCGGGGGAACGCGTGAACTCGTGAACGGGCGAACGGCTGCCCTATACTCCGCTCCATGCGCAGCCGACTTCTCTTCGCCGCCGCGGTCCTCGCCCTCGCCGTTCCCCTGATCGCGCGCCAGCAGGCCGCCACGCCGCGCGTCGTGACCGCCGCCGACTACGCGCGCGCGGAGAAATTCCTCGGTGCGGCGACCACTCCTCTTGTCTACAACCTGACCGTCCAGCCGACGTGGCTGGCTGACGGCACGTTCTGGTACGGCAGCACGACGGCCGCGGGCACCTCGACGATCCTGGTCGACCCGGCCGCGATGCGGCGCATCGTCTGCACGCCTGAGCAGGCCGACTGCAAGGCGGCGGGCGTACCGGCGCAGGCCGCGGCTGGCACGCCGGCAGGCGGCCGAGGCGGCGGTCGCGGCGGGGCAGGCAACCAGGCGCTCTCACCCGACGGTAAGCGCGCGGCCTTCATTCGGGACAACAACCTCTGGGTGCGCGACGTCGCGACCAACCAGGAAATCCAGCTCACGACCGACGGCGTGAAAGATTTCGGCTACGCGACGAACAACGCCGGCTGGACGAAGAGCGACGCGCCGGTCGTGGTGTGGTCACCGGACTCGTCGAAGATCGCGACGTTCCAGCACGACGGCCGCGGCGTGGGCGAGATGTACCTCTACAACACGACCACGGGTCATCCGACCCTGCAGGCGTGGAAGTATCCGCTGCCGGGCGACGAGAAGATCTTCATGATCGAGCGGGTCGTCATCGACGTGCCGACGAAGAAGGTCACGCGCCTGCTGATGCCGCCCGATGCCCACCGGTCCTCGCTGTGCGACCACGTGGTCTGCGGCGGCGTCTGGGCCGACGTGCACTGGGCGGCCGACGGCCGGCAGCTCGCGTTCGTCTCCACGTCGCGCGATCACAAGCAGGCATGGATGCGCCTCGCCGACGTCGCGACCGGTGAGGTCCGCCAGCTCCACTACGACGGGGTGGACACGTTCTTCGAGTCCGGCAACGGCCGCGTGA
>JANOGJ010000092.1:0-2504 GCA_031405995.1 Acidobacteriota bacterium | reverse complement strand
ATGCCACAACCTGCGCCAGTTGCGCAGTGTCTGTCATCGGGCGTGCCCTGACCAGTGCCCGGGCTATATACCAGCACGCCGTTCCTCGCGAGGTCGTAGTCGGCCGTTTCATCGCCCACATTGATTCCTTCCAGCACGGGCACTGGGCTGCCCACGACAGACAGGCGACCAACATCGAAGGCAATGGCCCATAGGGCATCTTCCCGTAGAAAGACCAGGTGACCGCTCGACGAAAACTTCGGGCTGTTCCCCGCCAGCAGGACGCGCGGTTCCGGGGCATCGAGCGAGACGACGGCAATCCGGTCGGGTTCGTTCATGCGCTCGACGACCAAGAGCACGCTTCGGCCATCGGGCAGGAAATGCGGATCGCGGTGGTTCTCGCCCTCGGGTGGCGAGGTGAGCGGCTCGGGCGTGCCACCGGCGTCGGAAACCTGCATCAGCCCACGCGCGGCGCTCGTCGCAAACACGATGCGGCCACCGTTTCCCCAGGTGGCGCCCCGGAATCCGGTCCCGGCGGCTGGAAAGTCGCAGATCGTCGCGACCGGTCCCCCACCGACCGGCACTTTGCGCAACAGGCCCGACTTGCCAGGGTCGCTGAAGCCAATCCACTCGCCGTCCGGCGACATGAAGATGCTCCCAAGCCGCTCGACGCCGCGAACGGCGACGGAGTCGAGCTGATCGATGGAACGGACGTATAACCGGCTGGCACCTAACCGGCTGGCACCGCCTTCAAGTCCGGGATACGCGATTCGTCGACCGTCGCTCGAGATCGCAATCCGCTGCCCAGTGGTCGGGGCGAGCTGTACGTTTGAGGGCAGATCGATCGTGAACCGCATCGGCTGGCCTGCCGGTGGCTCCGGCCGCACAAAGAGCCACCCGGCAGGCATGGTGACCGCCGCCGTCACCGCAACGACCGCCGCGTATGGAACGAGGCGCCGCCAGCGCGGCATCGGTTGCGTGGCGCGTTCCGTCTGCGGCTCGGGCGTCTGTGCCTCGTCTATCTCAAGCCGTACGGCGGCTGCATCAGAAAGGCGTAGCTTCGGATCCTTGATGAAACACCGCCGCAGCAGCCGCCGCACGGCGGCGGGGGTGTGCGCCGGGAGCGCCTCCCATTTCGGCTCGCCCTTGATCACCTCCGCCAGTGTTTCGGAAATCTCGTCGCCGCCAAACGCGCGGCGGCCGGTGAGCATCTCGTAGAGCACGCAGCCGAACGCCCAGATATCCGCGCGTTTGTCGACGCGCTTCCCTTTCGCCTGCTCCGGCGACATGTAGGCCGCCGTGCCGAGGATGACGCCCAGACCGGTCGCGGCCGGGGACGTGAGGGTGGGCGCCATGGACAGCGCCGGTGAACCGTGGCCGTCAGCAGGGTCGAACGCCTTCGCCAAGCCGAAATCGAGCACCTTGACGGTGCCGTCCGGCCGCAGCTTGATGTTGGCCGGCTTCAGATCCCGGTGGACGATCCCGTGCTCGTGCGCCGCTTCGAGCGCCTCGGCAATCTGTCGCGCAATCGGCAGCGCCTCGTCCACGGCCAGGCCGCGCCCTTTGGATCCGGCGGGTCCGGAGGGACCCGCCCTGCGTTCGGCAATCAGATCGGCCAGCGTGGGGCCTTCAACGAGCTAGAGGACGAGCGCGCGCACGCCGCCGCCTTCCTCGAGCCCGTGAATGGTCGCGATGTTCGGATGGTTCAGCGAGGCCAGCACCTGCGCCTCGCGCTCGAAGCGGGCCAGGCGGTCACGGTCGGCGGCAAACGCCTCCGGCAGGACCTTGATCGCGACGTCGCGCCGCAGACGGCTGTCGCGAGCCCGGTACACCTCGCCCATCCCGCCGGCTCCGATGAGGCTGACGATCTCGTAGACGCCGATGCGAGCACCTGGCGCTAATGTCATGAATTGTCTGGAACGACGGCGGCATTATACACGGTTTAATGGCGGTATTTGAGTATGATCATATTTTCAGTCATACTTCTGGAATGGGCACCACTGAACGTGTCACTGTCACGCTGTCCGCCGAACTGGTAGAGGGAATTGACCGCGTGGAGCGGAATCGCAGCCGCTTTATCGCCGAAGCGGTCGCGCGCGAGCTGTCCCGGCGTCGTCGCGAGGCGCTGCTCATGTCGATCAGCAGCCCGCATGCAGAGACGGCCGAACTCGCCGACGTTGGCCTCGGGGAGTGGACATCCGACCTGCCCGACGATGAGGGACTCGTCGATCCAACGGGAGGGACTGCCGTTCGCTGGATCGAAGGACAAGGCTGGGTGAAGGAATCCGCGTGAAGCTCGATCGAGGCACCGTCGTGCTCGTTGAGCTCGATCCGACCGTCGGCCGCGAGCAGCGGGGCGTTCGGCCGTGCATCGCGGTCAGCGATCCCACCGTGAACGCGGATCAACGCTTCCCCCTCATCGCCGTAGTGCCAGTCACCGGTACCGCCGGTGTCGGTGCGCTCTACCCCGCTCTATCACCGGGGACGAGCGGCCTGACGAAACCGTCGTGTGCCCTGGTCGATCA
>JANOGJ010000084.1:0-9261 GCA_031405995.1 Acidobacteriota bacterium | reverse complement strand
CCTGGCGCGGCTGCGACGTGAGGACGAGCGTCCACTGCGTGGGACCCCGGAGATCGATGAGCACGCCGTACTCGCCCGCCGGCACCGGCCGGCCGCCGATGACGAGCGGCACTTCGGTCTTGAGCACGGTGGTGTTGTTGGCGCCGGCACGCCAGAGCGCCGCGCCGGCGCGGACCGCAACCCCGTAGTCGGCGCCCGCGCCAAAGATGTTCGTCCGCTGGCGCAGCATCGGCCGGCTGTACGTCACTTCAATCCACTTGCCGCCCTCGTAGGCCATGGCGCCTGCGGCGTTCTTGACCCATTGGCCGCCCACCATCGCGGTGGCTGTGCCGGGAGGGCTCAGCGGCCGCTCCTGCGCGGAGGTCAGAACAGCGGCCCAGAGCATCAAGGTCGTTGCGGCAGTCGTACGCTTCATCGGACACTCCAATCGGCTGAATCGGAAACAGTTTAACCCGGCCGAGCCGCGCTACCTGACCGTCGGCATGCGTCATTTCTTGTACTTCACCGCGCCTCGGGCGTACCGGAATTCACAGCAAGGCGCACCCTGCATGATGGTGCCGGTGCGCGTGAGCGTGACGCCGGGCGCAAAACCCTCGACGAGCGCGCCGTCCCGGCTGCACGACAACGCCTCGCCCAGGTCGGCGATGCCAAGCGCGCGATACATCTCCGCATAGCGGCACCGCGTGACGTCGAACGACAGCCGGTCCGCCGTCGCTTCGTGGACGGTCATTTCCATGGCGCCGTCGCGCGTCCACGGCTCGAGCGTGCCGGCGAACCCGACGAGCGACACATCGTCTCTGGCGGCCGCCATCGCCTGTCCCTGCGATCGAGCGATGCCGGCGATCGCGTCGCGCACAATCTCCACGACGCGGTCGCGCCCGAACTTCCTGCCGAGCGCCTCGATGACGGGCGCCAGCGCGCGAGCCTCGATCTCGCGCCGGCGCAGGACGCCCACGGCATTGAGGCGATCGACGGACTCGTCAGCCCCCACTATCGCACCGCCCGTTCGAGCCGATCGACCACCTCGCGGTAATAGAGCAACTGAGATCGCTGGTCAGCCGTGGGACGTCCGGCGAACTGCCCGACCTCGCCGTAGAGCCCACTCACCCGCCCTGGCAACAGGCCAGCCAGGCGACGGTCCTCGGCGCTCGCCGCGGGGCGCCCGGACACGGCGGCCGCTGCCAGTACCGCGCGGCGGAACACGTCCGCCGTCTCTGTGAGCATCTGCGACCAGGCCTGACGATCTGCCGGTGACACGTCGACGCGGGGATCGTCGCGCACGGTCATCCGTTTTTCCGAGGTCACGCCACCGGCCGAGAGCCGCACGGTGTACTCGCCGGCCGGCACCCAGGTGCCCTGGAGCCGGTTGCCGGCGCCCGCGCCTCCGCGCCCTCCGCGCCCGGCCGGTGCGGCTGGGGCTCCGGGCACGGCAACGACCACATCTTCGCGCCGCAGGTTCCACACCACTCGATTGAGTCCGCGCCGGCGGGTCGGCGCGATGGTGGCCACACGCGCGCCGGCGCCGTCGTACACACCGAGCGACACGTCGCCGCCTTCAGCGCCCAGCCAGTAGTCGATGATGCCGCCCGCCGGTGGGTTCTGCCCGCGGAACACCATGTCGCCCATGTGCGCCTTGAGATTCGTGTACCGCACCTGCACGCCAGGCTGCGGCGAAAACAGGTGAGCAGCACGGGCGCCGACCTCAGGCGTCCACTCCTGCAGCGCGGTCACGTCATCGAGAATCCAGATCCCCCGCCCGTGCGTGCCGAGCACGAGATCCTGATCGCGTCGATGCACGACCAGGTCGTTGATTGGCAGCGTCGGCATGTTCTGCCGGAACGACAGCCACTGCCGGCCGCCGTCGAGGGTGATGAACAGGCCCATTTCCGTGCCGAGGTACAGGAGCTGCGGGTTCCGGGCATCCTCGCGGATCGTGCGCGCGACGCGCCCCGCAGGCAGGGTGCCGGTAATCGACGTCCATGTCTGCCCGAAATCGTCCGATCGATACACGTAGTTGCGGACATCGTCGGACCGGTGATTGTCCACGGTGACATACACCGTGCCCTCACGATGCGACGATGGTTCGATGCCGGAAATCCACGAACGCTCCGGCAGCCCGGGCAACCGCCGGCTGACCTCGAGCCAGCTCTTTCCGGCATCACGCGACACCGACACCTGCCCATCGTCGGTGCCGACGTAGAGCAGCCCTTCGACACGGGGAGATTCCGCCAGCGCCGAAATCGTCGGCCAGTACGGCACGCCGTCGTCGAGCGACGCGATGTGGTCGGCCACTTCGAATCCCATGATCGACAGCGTGCGCCGATCGGTGGCCGTGGTGAGACGACCGAGGTCTTCCCAGGTCAGTCCCCGATCGCGGCTCCGGAACAGGTGCTTCATGCCGGCGTAGATCGTGCGCGCGTTGTGCGGGGACACGACGACGGGCGCATCCCAGTTCGCGGGGTGCATCGCGTTGCCCATTTCGGGTTCCGGCAGTCCGTCGCTCCAGACGTCGAAGTTGCGGCGTGCGCCGATGGCGCCCCGCGGGTCGCCGGGCCGGATGTCCTGCGCCTGCCCCGTGCGCATGTCCACACGCGACAAGCCGAGGTACTGCGAGGCGGCGTAGACCGTGCGCCCGTCCTCCGGATCCGGCACGGTGAAGAACCCGTCTCCGCCACAGAGCCTGCGCCAGTCTTCGTTGAGGATGCCCGAGGAGAAATACGTGGCACTCGGGCCCACCCAACAGCCGTTGTCCTGGAGGCCTCCGTACACGTTGAACGGCGTGGCCTGATCGACGGCCACCCGGTAGTACTGGCTGACTGGAAGCGAGGAGACGTAGAGCCACTTCTGACCGCGGTCGTATGAAATGCCAACGCCGCCGTCATCCAACTTGATGAGGTGCCGCGAGTCGCGCGGGTTGACCCACACGAGACGGTCGTCGCCATGCAGCGACTGGGACGGCGCGGTGAATGTCCGCCCGCCATCGGTGGACACGCTGTACGTGTTCACCATGTAGAGGCGCTGGTCGTCGTTCGGATCGATCGTGATCTGGCTGGCATACATCGGCCGCGGGTTCCAGGTGCTCCGGAACGTCCACGTCTCGCCGCCGTCGTCCGATCGGAATACGCCGCCCTTCGGAGTGATGTACGCCGTCGACGCGTTGTACTTCTCGCCCTGCTCGATGGAGACGTACACGATGCGCGGGTTCCTGGGATACACCGCGATGCCGATGCGGCCGTACTCTCCCGCAGGCAGGCCGCGGCCCGTGAGTTTGCGCCACGTGGCCCCGCCGTCCGCAGATTTGTGCAGCGCGCTCCCCGGTCCGCCGCCGTGGAACCCATAGGACGTTCGGCGTCGCTGGTACGTGGCCGCATAGAGGATGTCCGGGTTGGAGGGGTCCATCGCCACGTCGACGACACCGGTATCGGCACTAATCTGCAACACCGGCGTCCAGCTGCGCCCGCCGTCGATGGTCTTGTAGAGCCCGCGCTCGGCGTTCGGTCCCCATAGATGGCCCATGGCGGCCACGTACACGATGTCCGGATTGCTGGGGTGCGCGACGATGCGGCCGATGTGGTGCGAGTCGCGCAGCCCGACGTTGGTCCATGTGCGGCCGGCGTCGGTGGACTTGTAGACGCCATCCCCCCACGACGTACTCTGGCGATTGGCCCGCTCGCCGGTGCCGACCCACACGATGGAGGGGTTCGGCTGGAAGATCTCGACGTCGCCGATGGAGTGCGTCCCCTCCCGCTCGAAGACCGGCGCAAAGGTCACGCCGTTGTCGGTCGTCTTGTACATGCCGCCGGTCGAACTGGCGACGTAGAACACGTACGGGTCGGACTGGAGGACGGCCATGTCCACGAACCGGCCGCTCATGTTCGCCGGACCAATCGACCTGAACGCGAGTGGGGCCAGGTCTTCGGCCGTCGGATGGGTCGATTGCCGTGCCGTCAGCAGCGACGGCGACACCGAGGCGAGAAGAACCGCAGAGAACGCAACCGCAACAGACAGGCGGGGGGACATCGTCATGGCCTCATTGCCTTTCGCGGCACTATTGTGGGCCGCCTTGCCCTTCCTGCGGAACTCGATTACCGCCCTCGGTCATGCGGCCAGTTCAGAATCACGTTCAGCTGACTCGGCACGCCGTCCGGATCGCGCTGGATCATCAGAAAGCGCTTGCCGTCGTGTGACACGGCGTAGCTGTGAAACCGGTCGTCGACGAGCATGGTCGACCGGTCGAAGAGCTTGCGCGCAGCGCCGACGGTGCCGTCCGGCTGCATGGTGACGGCCATCATCGCGTCGCCCGCCACATAGAAGAGTTCTCTGCCGTCGGGTGACCAGACAGGCCGTATCCCGCCGCCACTCGATACCGGAACACGGCGTTCCCCACCAGGGTACGACTGCACGTAGATCTCGTACCGCCCTGATTCGTCGGACGCGTACGCGATCCAGCGCGGCGTTCCGGACGAGGCCGGTGAGAACTGGGCCGCCTGTTCATTGAACCGCGTCACGCGAACCGGTGACGACTTCCCATCTGCCGACAGGGTCCACAGATCCCGGCCGGTCGCGTCCTGAATTTCAACGTAGAGCAGCGTGCCGTCTGCCGAAATCGAGTAGGGAAACTGATCGAGGGGCCGTTTGAGGACGACTTCGGCGGTGCCCGACCCGTCGGTCAACAGGCTGTAGATGTCCCAGTTGCCTGCGCGATTCGACGCGAAGTACAGGCGCTGGCCGTCGCGGCTCCACACCGGAAGAAGGTTGCTGTCCGTTCCGGATGTAAGCGGGCTGTAGGTCCCGCGAGCCAGGTCGTGAACCCAGAGGTTTCAGTGCCTGCCGGACCACGGCCTTCGATCCGTCCGGCGAAACGCTGACCTCCTGATAGACCTCCTGCTCGCGACGAAGCGGTTCGATCGTGGCCAGTCGGTCTACCCACACGAGCGACGTCCGCGACGGATTGCCGCGTGCGTAGACGGCGGTGCCGTTCGTCGACGTGGCCAGCCATCCGCGGCTCTCCGTCGAGACTTCGGAGTACACGTCGTTGAGCACCAATGTGTCGGCTCTGGTGGGAGCCGGACGCGTGGGATCGAACGGCGCGGCGCGGAGGCTCGCGGCGTGATCCACAACGAGCAGGCGGCCCCGCCCGGTTGCCCCTGCCCCTGATGACATATCGAAAACCGCCGAGGCAAACGTCGTCGTCGGCAGGACGATCTCCCACTCACCGGAGTTCAGCGAGAGCACGGCGTTGCCGCGGCTCTGCCCATACACGGCAAACAGCACGCCGCGTCCGCCCGGAAGGGCCTGTGGCCAGACGTGGGCGTAGCCTTTGGCGGCGCCGTCGGGCTTCGAAATGGGCGTGGGCGTACCGCCACTCGCCGGGACCCGCAAGAGCCCGGAGCCGAGCGACTCGGCGTAGATGATCGTGTTGTCGTCGGTCCACGTGCCGCCGAACGGGTAGGCGGCTTCAATGATGCGGACCGGAACGCCGCCGGCCACCTCGGCCTTCTGCAGCGCACTCTGCGCGAAGAACGCGATCCACTTCCCATCCGGCGAAAAGAACGGCTGCCGGGCGCCTTTCGATCCGGCCACTGTGCGCGTTTCGAACGAATCCAGATCGCGCAGGTAGAGCTCCGAATCCTCGGTGCCGCGCCGGGCGACGTAGGCCACGGTGCGGCCGTCGCGGGTGATGGCCGGCGCCGACGTGATTTCCGACCCCGGTGGAAGCGCGATGGTCAGGCGAGCCGGCGTCTCGCGCCCGGCCGCAGGCCGAGTCCAGAGCGCGTACGCCGCGACGAGAAGCGACAGCACCGTGATGGCCGCCAAGGCGACCGCCCCGAACCGCCGGCTCGGTCGTACGGGCGCGACGGAGGGAGCCTGCGGCGGAGCGTCGGTGGCGGCCGCGAGGTCTTCGCTGAGCCGGCGCATGGCGTCGCCAATCGCGCGAATCCGTGCCTTCGGGTCCCTCTCGAGGCAATGCGCCAGGAGGCGCCGGACCGGCCCCGGCGTATCGGCCGGCAGCGCCGTCAAGTCGGCGTCGCGGGCGAGGACCGAGACGAGTGTTTCCGAGAAGCCTTCGCCCTTGAAGGCGCGCTCCCCGGTGAGCATTTCGTAGAGCACGACGCCGAAGGCCCACACATCGGCGCGACGATCGACGGCCTTGCCCCGCGCCTGCTCCGGCGCCATGTAGGCGGCGGTGCCAAGAATCACTCCGAGTTGCGTCGCGCGCACCGAGAGGGTGGGCGAGTTCGCGTTGTCGGACGCTCCGCCGGCGCCCTCGAGCGTGAGCGCTTTGGCCAGCCCAAAGTCGAGCACCTTGACGGTGCCGTCGTCGCGGACCTTGATGTTGGCCGGCTTCAGATCGCGATGGACGATGCCCTGTTCGTGCGCCGCCTCGAGCGCGTCGGCGATCTGGCGTGCGATGGGCAGGACGTCTGAAAGTGGCAGCGGGCCCGAGGCGATCCGATCGGCGAGCGTCGGCCCCTCGACGAGTTCCATGACGATGGCGTGCGCGGCGCCGGCGTCTTCGAAGCCGTGGATGTGCGCGATGTTCGGGTGGTTGAGCGCGGCCAGCACCTGCGCTTCACGTTGGAAGCGCGCGAGCCGGTCGGGATCGGCCGCGAGCGCCTCGGGCAGGACCTTCAGGGCGACGTCGCGATTGAGCTTGCTGTCGCGCGCGCGGTAGACCTCGCCCATCCCGCCGGCACCGATCGCGGCGGCAACTTCATAGGTGCCAAGGCGGGCGCCAGGACTGAGCGGCATGGACGCCGGAGTCTACATCGCTTCAGCGCGAGCAGGAGGCCAAAGCCACGCCGCCGGTGCCGCTTACCGCGCCAGCGGGGTCGACACGCCGAGCTTGAAGCCGTCCGGATCGCGGACCTGGAACATCCGCGCGCCCCAGGGACGGTCCTCGGGAAGGTCGATCAGCGTGCCGCCGGCCGCCTTGATCCGCGCTGCGGCGGCATCCACGTCGGCCGCGCCCGCCACGTTGATCTGCAGGTAGAACCCCTGGCCCTTGATCCGATCCCACCCCAGCTTGCCGTCGTCCTGGTTGAGGACGATCCGGATCGCACCCGCACTGATCACGGCGCCGGCGAGCTTCCCCTCGTGCTCGAAGGTCATGTCCACGGCAAAGCCCAGCACGTCGCGGTAGAAGGCGATCGACCTCTCGAGCTCCTTGCAGGTGATCGAGCAGCCCAGCGTGGAGGCGTTGAGTCCGGCGGCAGTGGCGGTCATGGTTGTCCCTCGTCAAGGTCGCGGATGAAGCGAGGATGATAACCCGAATGGCGGAGGTGGCGTCTGCTGGAATCCGGTGGCGGCGGCATCACCGGCGAGAACGTGCATCGGTCCGGGCACACGGTCGACGCCAGCTGAACGCGAGTGGGGCCAGGTCTTCGGCCGTCGGATGGGTCGATTGCCGTGCCGTCAGCAGCGACGGCGACACCGAGGCGAGAAGAACCGCAGAGCGACAACGCGTTGATAATGCCGAGCTCATCAAGAGCCCGGAGAGCCGCTTCTCGATTGCGGCGTTCATGAGCACGAGCTGGTGCAGGACGTCCGCATCGGGCTGCCGGGGCTGATACTCGAGCGACGCGGAGCGCACGCCGCCCGACAGCCGCAAGCCGTGTCCGAGCGCCTTGATCCAATCGATTCAATGGGTTACCGGCGGACCCGACGGAGAAATGGCAACTCTCGCGATCGATAGCGATGGGCGGCGCGATCTTCCGCGCCGCCCCAGTTCAGCCTCTGCCGCTCCACAACCCGGAGCGGCCTACGTACCTCTTTAGTACCGGTAGTGTTCCGGCTTGTACGGTCCGTCGACACTGACCCCGATGCACTTCGCCTGTTCCTCGCTGAGCTTCGTCAGCTTCACGCCCAGCTTGTCGACGTCGACCTCGCCGAAAGTCGTCGGCGGCCCTGGCGGCCTCGCGCGAAGCGCGGATGATCGTCGTCGACACGTCGATCTGGGTCTCGGCGCTGCGGTCGCCATCCAGTTCCGTCGCGCCAGCGCTGACGGGTCTTCTCGACGCCGACCAGGTGCTGTTGACGCCGCCGGTCCGCACGGAACTCCTCGGCGGCGCGCGCGCGGCGGACCGGCGTCAGCTCAAGCGCACGCTCACCGCGCTCCCCCTCGCCTATCCGACCGATGACACGTGGCACTTGATGGACGACTGGGTCGAACACGCCCGCGATCGCGGCGAGCGATTCGGCGTGGGTGATCTGCTGATTGCGGCGCTCGCGCGTGAAGCCGGCGCGCTCGTCTGGTCGCTGGACGCGGACTTCACGCGGATGGCCAGACTGAAACTCGTCGAGCTCTACGAGCCCGCGTGACGCACTGGGCGCGCAGCCCGGCTACTTCCCAATCACCTGCGCGCAGATGAGGTCCATCATCGCCTGCCGGCGCGCGTCGGGCAGCTTGAGATCGCAGCGGAGATACGCCACGAGCTCCGGCGAACGGCGGATCGCGATCTCCACCCGCGTGGCATCGGGCAGGGTGGGATCGACCCGCAGCGTCTTGACCACCTTCAATCCGGCCGCCGAGTCCACGTCGTCGACCAGCACGACGTTATCGTCGTTGAGGGGGACGTTGCGGCCATCGATCTCAACGACCCGCGCTAAACCGTCGAACATCACCTGAAGGACGAGATCATCGTACCGGACGCTCAGGCTGCGGCGTCCCGTGCCGTCCCCGCCGCCGGACCCGCCACTGCTACCGCCTCGCAGGAACCACCCCGGCGAACCGCGCCAGAGCACGAGCAAGTCGAGCGTGTTCGAACCGGGCGCGTCAGAATGCGTGAACCAGGCGCCGACGACGGTCGGGGACAACACGCGTTCGGCTGAGCCCTGAGTCGGACCGGCGGGAGGGCGAGGCTGGCGTTGCGCGGCACCGTGATTCTGGCCGGCTGAGAACCACGCAACCACCACGAGCAACGGCACCACCAGCCCGCGCATCGGCGTCAGTGTAGTTCAACCTCGGGCCGGCCATTGGCCCCAAGAAAGACAACGGGCGGCGCGATCTTCCGCGCCGCCCCAGTTCTGAGTTCTCAGTTCTGAGTTCTAAGTTAACGGACGTCAGTACCGGTAGTGCTCGGGCTT
This sequence comes from Acidobacteriota bacterium, assembly GCA_031405995.1. Classification (GTDB taxonomy): domain Bacteria; phylum Acidobacteriota; class Vicinamibacteria; order Vicinamibacterales; family SCN-69-37; genus JANOGJ01. The sequence goes on along the minus strand of JANOGJ010000084.1, from coordinate 174 downwards.
GTACGGGCCGTCGACGCTGACGCCGATGTACTTCGCCTGCTCGTCCGTGAGCTTCGTCAGCTTCACGCCCAGCTTGTCGAGGTGCAGCCGCGCCACTTCCTCGTCGAGATGCTTCGGCAGCATCAGCACGGTCTTGCCGATGGACTCCGCGTTCTTGTGCAACTCGATCTGCGC
>JANOGJ010000053.1:0-6903 GCA_031405995.1 Acidobacteriota bacterium | reverse complement strand
CGGGTTCCAGCGCTTGGTCTGATGGCCGAAGTGGACACCGGCCTCGAGCAGGTCTTTCATGGCGATCGCGCTCAAGCTACTCCTTCACTAACGCTTGCTGAACTGGAAGCGCTTCCGCGCTCCGGCCATGCCGTACTTCTTGCGTTCCTTGGCTCGGGGGTCGCGGGTCATCAACCCGGCCTTGCGCAGGCCACCGCGTAGATCGGGTTGGAAGACGACGAGCGCGCGCGCGATGCCCAGGCGCAGCGCGCCGGCCTGGCCCATGACGCCGCCGCCGGACGTCGTCGCCATGATGTCGAACCGCTCGCCCATTTCGGTCACGACGAGGGGCTGGCGGATGACCAGCCGCTGCGACTCGGTGGGGAAGCACTTCTCGAGGGGCTGATGGTTGACCGTGATGGCGCCCTTGCCGGGCCGGAGGAAGACGCGGGCGGTGGACGTCTTTCGGCGTCCCGTGCCGTAGTACTGAGTTGTTGCCACGTTACGCGACCTCGAGCTTGACGGGCTTCTGCGACACGTGCGGATGGTCCGCCGCGGCATACACCTTCAACTTGCGGTACATCGCTTTGCCGAGCTTCGTCTTGGGCAGCATGCCGTGGACGGCGTCCTCGACCAGGCGGATGGGGTGACGGGACCGGACGATCTTGGCGCGGGTCTCGCGCAAGCCGCCTTCGTAGCCGCTGTGCACCCGGTAAATCTTCTGTTCCTCTTTTCGGCCCGTCAGCTTGACGCGGGCGGCGTTGATGATGATGACGTGGTCGCCCCCGTCGAGGTAGGGAACCCAGGTCGGCTTGTGCTTGCCTTGCAACAGGCGTGCGGCCCGGGTGGCGATCCGCCCGAGTACCTGACCGTCAGCGTCGATGAGGTGCCACTGCCTGTCCTTGGACAGTGCAGCAGGCGGAGTCCGACCCATGCCTACCCTTCAAGCCGTATTCCACAAACGGCAAACCAAGATCATAGGATTCGATTGAAAAAATGTCAATGTTCGCGCCTAGCCGCCCGCGGAAGGTCCGGCGGGAACGCCCCTTGTATTACCGCTTACAGTTTCGTAAGAGATATCAGAAGCTTTGCATTTTCAGGCGTTCCTGCGCCGGTGGTTTCAGGTGGAAAGGCCGGGCACCCCACAATTCACGCACTGACGAATCTTGGCATCAGCCTTGCCCTACAGGTTGGTCGCCATGGTGCTTGGTTCATTGTTCCGTCAACCGACTGTTGGACTCGACATCGGGTCGAGCGCAGTCAAAGCCGTTGCCCTTCGCAAAGGTCGAGGTGGCTGGTCGCTGCAAGCGGCCGGTGAAGCGCCCCTGCCCGCGGGAAGCGTTCATGAGGGTTCGGTCGCGGAGCCGGCGGCGGTCAGCCAGACCATCAGCCAGCTTCTCGACTCGATGAAACTCCGCCGCGCCAAAGTCGCGAGCGCCCTCTCAGGTCACGCGATCATCGTCAAGCGGCTGTCGCTGCCGGCGATGAGCGAGGCCGAGCTGGGGGACGCGATTCCCTGGGAGGCGGAACAGTACATTCCCTTCGACCTCAGCGAAGTCCAGCTCGACTACCAGGTGGTGAGTTCGGGCGGCGACGCGAAGGCCGGACTCGACGTCCTGCTCGTGGCGGCGAAAAAGGATCGCATCGACGACCGCGCGGGCGTCATCGCCCAGACCGGCCGCCGGCCGGTCGTGCTCGACATCGAGGCGTTCGCGCTCGCCAACGCCTACCAGATGAACTACCCGGAGCGCACCGACCCGCTGGCGGCGCTCATCCACGTCGGCCGCGGCGTGACGATTGTGTGCCTGCTCGAACGGGGCGAGCCGATCTTCACCCGCGACATCTCGATTGGCGGCCAGGTCCATGTCGACGCTCTGCGGCGCGACCTCGGCTCGGCCGAGCTTGACGAGGCCGCGGCGAACCGGATCCTGCACGGGCAGTTCCCGAGCGACATCAACCCGGAGCAGGTGTCGGGCGTGCTGCGGGAAGCCAGCGCCCAGCTGGTGCTCGAGGTGCGCAAGACCGTGGACTTCTACCGCGCGACGGCGCCGGTCGAGAAGCTCAGCCGCATCGTGCTGTCCGGTGGAGCCTGGCAGGCCGTGGGCCTGGTGGATCTGCTCGCCAGCGAGTTCGGCGCGCCGGTCGACGTTTTTGATCCGTTCCGTCGCATCAGCCGGCCGAGTCGCGCGATTGGCGCCGACCTGGCCGGGCCCGCGTATGCCGTTGCCGTCGGCCTCGCCATGCGGCACGAGGGGGACCGATGATCCGCGTCAATCTTCTCACGCAGGGACCGGGCGCCGCGCCGCCCCGTGAGTGGGTGCCGCGCGAGCACCGCTCGGCCCTCATGGGCCTGGGGCTGCTGCTCATCACGGCCGTCGGCGTCGGCGGTTGGTGGTGGTACCTCTCGCATCAGCACGCGGAGGCCGAGATTCGCATCGCCGAGGCCGACGCCAAGCTCGAACAGCTCAAGGGCGCCGTCGATCTGCTCAACCAGGCGACCTCGCGCAAGACCGAACTGGCCGAGCGCTTGTCCTTGATCGACCGGCTCCGCGCGGCGAAGCGCGCGCCGATCACCCTGCTCGAGACCATCAGCCGCGGCGTCCCCGAGGGGCTGTGGCTGACCGAGGTAAAACAGAAAGACAACACGATTACGGTCGACGGCCGCGCCATCTCGCTGACGTCCGTCTCGGACTTCGCCGAGAGCCTGCAGCGGTCGGGCCTGTTCAAGATGCCAGTCGAAATTCTGACCACTACGACCGAGGTCATTGAAGAGACCGACGTCATCCGATTCTCTGTTCGCGCCGAAGCGGCCGCCGCGCCGCCGACCGCGACGGTCGTCAGTGCACCGCCGGCCGGAAGGCCAGGAGGCTAGTCGTGGCCAAAAGTTTCCATGAACTCAGTCCGCGCGCGCAGCTGATCATCTTCGTGCTGCTCTGCGCCCTCACGGCCGCGGGGTCCTGGCAGGTCCTGATTGGCCCGGAACGCGCGGAGCTCGAGACCCGCCGCGCGCGCCAGACCAAAGTTGAGACCGAGGTGGCGCGCGTCCAGGCGATCGCCAACAAGCTGCCGCAGTTCCAGCGGGAAGTGCGCGCTCTCGAAGTGGCGCTGCGCGAGACGATGGCCGTCATCCCGGATGAGCGCGACCCCCAGGACGTGCTGCGCAACCTGCACGAGCTGGCGAGCGAGTCCACGCTCGACATCGCGACGTTCCTGCCCAAGCCCGTCGTGGCCAAGACGCAGTACTCGGAATGGCCGCTGCAGCTCGGGATCGAAGGCACCTATCACGACCTCGGCCGCTTCTTCGCCCGGGTCGCCGCGATGTCGCGGCTGATGTCGGTGTCCGAACTGAACATCAAGATCCTGCAGCGGCCCAACGCGCGCGGGACCATCTTGGTGAATTGCCTTGCGACGACGTTCGTGTTCAAGAAAGACCTTGATCCCGCACTTGCCACGCCAGGAGGCCGGCCGTGAAGATCCGAGTCCTCGTTCTTACCGCAGCCGTCGCCGCCGTGGCGACACCCGCGTTCGCGCAGATTCCGGTCGGCACCCGCGTCGGCGACGTGCCGGTCGAGATGGGCTACGACTCGGGCGGCCGCCGCGACCCGTTCACCAGCCTGCTTGCGCCCAAGCGGCCGCTGCCGGGGCAGATCTTCGGCCGCCCCGTGATCGGCCTGAAGGCGTTCGCCGTCGCCGACGTCACCGTGACAGGCGTCGTGCGCAGCGGCAACCAGTGGATGGCGATTCTGCAGAACGCCGACAAACAGTCCTACGTCGCGCACGTCAAGGACGCTCTGGCGGACGCGACCATCAAAAGCATTGATTCGCAAGGCGTCGTGTTCGTCGAGGCGTTTCAGCCCGGCAGCACGGCTCGTCCGCAGGAGATTCGCAAGGCGCTGCGTTCGGCAGCCGAGGTCAACCGATGAGGAACCACCGCTCTTGGATTGCGTCGATCACCTTTGCTCTCGCGGCCACGCTCGTCGGCTTCGGGGCGACCGGCGACCCACAGGGCGCCGGCCAAACCCCAGCTCAGGGGCTCCGGCAATTCAGCGGCACGCCGATTGACGTCGACTACCAGTCGGCGAATCTGCGAACGGTCCTGCGGAACCTGTCTGAGATCGGCGGGATCAATCTCGTCATTGATCCCAGCGTCCCGGGCAACGCGACCGTCGACCTGAAACTGAACCAGGTCCCCTGGGACCAGGTCATGGACGTCGTGCTCAAGAGCGGCCAGCTCACCTACGAGCTGCAGGGACCCGTGCTGCGGGTGCTGACCCGCGACGCCCGGACCAAGGAACTGACGGCCGAAGCTGAGCAGAAGCGGGCCGGCCAGGCCGCGCCCGACCTCGCGATGCGCCGCATTCGCTTGAACTACGCGCCGGCGCTCGGCGTCAAGAAGCTGCTCGAGGACGGCCAGTTCATCTCCGAACGTGGCACCGTCATGATCGACGAGCGCACCAACATGATCGTCATCCAGGACGTCGCGAAGAACCTGGCTGAGATCGACCAGCTCCTCGTCGAGCTGGACAAGCCGGAGCCGCAGGTCGAAATCGAGGCCAAGATCCTCCAGACGAACCGCGACACGGCCAAGGCGCTTGGCGTGCAGTGGGGCATGAACGGGCGCGTCTCGCCGGAGCTCGGCAACACGACCGCGCTCGGGTTCCCGAACCGCGGCACCGCCGGCGGCCGGGTCGTGACGCAGGGGCCGGTGCAGCAGGGCCCGAACGATCCGCGCGCGGGCGACCTCGAGCGCACCGGGACCGCCGTCAACCTGCCAGTGGTGGGCGCCTCGTCGGCGCTCGGCCTCTCGCTCGGCTCGATCAACGGCGCGTTCAACATCGACGTGTCGATTTCGGCGCTCGAGCACGAAGGCAAGCTGAAGATCCTCTCGACGCCGCGCGTCACCACGCAGAACAACAAGCTCGCGGAGGTCACGCAGGGCTTTAAGGTGCCGTTCCAGGTCGTAGCGAACAACACCGTGACCATTCAGTTCCAGGACGCGGCGCTCAAGCTGCAGGTGACGCCGCAAATCACGGCGGCCAACACCGTCATCATGACCATCGTGCTGGAGAACGCCATTCCGGACTTCAGCCGCGCCGTGCAAGGCAACCCGTCGATCAACACGCAGCGCGCCCAGACGCAGGTCCAGGTGGCTGACGGCGTGACGACAATCATCGGCGGCATCCTCCAGTCGAGCGAGACGATGCTGAACGACAAGACGCCCGGCCTCAGCCGGATTCCACTCCTCGGTTGGTTGTTCAAGCGCGTGGACAACAAGGCGGAGAGCCAGGAACTGCTCATCTTCATCACGCCGCGCATCATTCGCTAGCGGAGTCAGCCATGAACCCGTATTCCACTGAGGTCCACGCCATGAACGCCGTGCGCTCCAATAACTGGGCCGGGCGCGTCGCCCGCTTCGCGGCCGCGGTCGCGCTGGTTGCCCCGCTGGTCAACTGCACGAGTCGCCAGAACACCGGCACCTCGCCGTCGTACCTGATCATGGATTCGCTGCTGGCCGCGCCCGGCGCCGAGCCGGACAGCTTCAGCGGGTCCCTGGCGTCGGACGTGCTGACGAACGGCGGCATCTTCGCCGACAACGCGCAGGTGACCTTGCGCGTGGCGATGAGGGACCCCGGGTCCGTCACCACGCCGAATCAGCCGACCACGATGAACTTCATCACGGTCAGCCGGTATTCCGTCCGCTTCCTCCGGTCCGACGGCCGCAACACGCCGGGCGTGGACGTGCCGCATGCGTTCGATGGCGGCGTGACCTTCACGGTCGACGAGACCGGCGGCTCCGGCGTCATGACCCTCGTGCGCGTCCAGGCCAAGGCCGAGGCGCCTCTCCAGGCGCTCGTCAACAACGGCGGCGCGATGGTGATCTCGACGATCGCCGAGGTCACGCTCTACGGCACGGACCAGGCCGGTCGGGCGGTCAGCGTGAAGGGTACGATCAGCGTGAACTTCGCCAACTGGGCCGACCCGTCCTGACGGATCGGTCGGTTCGACGTGACCGCGCGATATTCGACGGTTCGGTAGCAGATTCTTGGAACCAGGGGTGCTGACGTGGTGACTAGACGACTCTTTGTTGTTGCGGCTGTGCTCGCGTTTGCCGGCTGCGCCCTCGACAAGCAGAACGCGCCGGACTTCGCCGGTCCGTCCGAGTTCTCGCTGGCGATTTCGGTGACGGCCACTCCGGACCTCATTCTCCCGGACGGGGCGTCGGCCATCGATGTCACGGCGCTCGGCGCGGACTCGAATCCGGTCGCCGGTCTCGCGCTGCGGTTCCGACTGACGAGCGCGTTCGGCTCGCTGTCGACCACGGCCGTGACGACCAACGGCTCCGGTCGCGCCAGCGTGGTCTACACGGCGCCCTCGAACTCGCCGGTCGACCAGCTCGTGACGATTGAAATCACGCCGACCGGCTCGAACGCCCAGAACATGCGGTCGCGGACGGTCGCCGTCCGGGTCCGAAGCTAGCGCGCGCGTTCCAGGCCTTCGCTCCCCACGTCGGCCGGGCACAGCACCCGTGGCGCAGACTCTCGTTCTCAATCGCAAGCGGCAGGTGCCCGCCGAGGACACGCCGGCGTTCGGCGGTATCGCCGAACGCTTCCGGCGCGCCGGCGACCTGGATCGTGCCGTCGAACTCTGCCAGGACGGTCTCAGGAAGTTTCCCGATCATCTGTCCGCGCGCGTGACGCTCGGGTGGGCCATGCTCGACTTGGGCCGCTACGACGAGGCGCGCGAAGCGCTCGAGTCCGCGCTGAAACGGGCGCCCGACAACCTGGCCGCCATCCGCGGCCTCGCAGAACTCCACGATCGGGCCGAGCACACGATGATGCTGCCCATGGACGGTCCCGGCCAGTGGCCGCCCGATGCCGCCTCGATTGACGGCGTGGAGACGGACACCCTTGGAGAATCTGCCCC
>JANOGJ010000036.1:0-3072 GCA_031405995.1 Acidobacteriota bacterium | reverse complement strand
CCTGGGCCTTCTCCGTGTAGCGGTTGAGGTTCATGTCAGTCCGTCTCCAGGCGCCGCAGCGCCTCGTACTGCTCCCGCGCCTCCACGCTCAAGCGCGATGGGATCTCGATCTCCACGGTGACGTACAGGTCGCCCCGTTCGTCCGGTTTGCCGACCGTAGGCATGCCGTGCCCGCGCAAACGGATCACGCGTCCGGCCGCCGTGAGCTCCGGAACTTTCACCCGAAGCGTGGAGCCGCTGAGCGCAGGCACGACGATCTCCCCGCCGAGCACCGCCGTCGTGACGGGCACAGCAGCCTTGACGTGGAGGTCGGTGCCGCGCCGCTCGAACTGGGCGTGGGGCAGCACGCGCACGGACACGTACAGATCGCCGGGCGTGCCTCCCGGAGGAGCCGGCTCGCCCTCGCCGGCGACCCTGACGCGCGCGGCGTCCTTTACGCCGGCCGGAATCCGCACCTCGACGGTGCGGTTTCCGGCGCCTCGTTCGAGCGCGACCCGTCGCGTGGTCCCCTGGAACGACTCCTCGAGCGTGAGGTCCGTCTGGAACTCGAGGTCGTGACCCCGCTTCGGCCGCGCGCCGCGTCCGCTCCGGCCGCCGGCACGGCCCGCCGTCCCGCCGTCGAAGAACGTGTGGAAGAAATCCGAGAACGGGTCGCCGCCCCCGCCGCCCCCGAACATCTCCTGAAACTCTTCCGCCGTGACGGTGCGGTGAGACGTCCCGCCCGGCCCGCGGCCAAATCCCGCCCCGCCCGCCGCGCCGGGCGCCGCCTGTCCCTCGTACTGACGCCAGTTGGCGCCGAGCTCGTCGTACTTCCGCCGCTTCTCCTTGTCGCCGAGGACCTCGTGCGCTTCGTTGATGTCCTTGAAGCGCGCTTCGGCCGTGCGGTCGCCGGGGTTCACGTCGGGATGAAGCTGGCGCGCCAGCTTCCGATAGGCGCGCTTGATCTCTTCGGCTGACGCCGTCTTAGGGACGCCGAGTGTCGTGTAGTAGTCCTTGAAGTCCATCCCGGATCAGGTACGAGTGTAGACCCGTTTAGGCCATACTGTGGGCGCCGCCGACCCGTGATCGAAGGTTCCGACCTCTTTACCATCGGCCTCCTCGTCATCCTCGAGGGCCTGCTGAGCGCCGACAACGCGCTCGTCATGGCCATCATGGTGCTGGGCCTGCCGCGCGACCAACACCGGAAGGCCCTCCGCTACGGCCTCATCGGTGGATTCGTGTTTCGTACGGCCGCGACCATCCTGGCCGCGTACCTCATCTCGGCCGCGTGGGTGAAGCTCGGCGGCGGCCTGTACCTGCTGTATCTGGCTTACCAGCACTTCCGCAGCCGCGTCGCGGGTGAGTCCAGCGCCGAGCCGCCGAAGGCCAAGGGCGCGTTCGGCCTGTCGCCGTTCTGGGCGACCGTCGTCCGTGTGGAGCTCGTCAACCTGGCGTTCTCCATCGACTCGATCCTTGTCGCCGTGGCGATGTCCAAGAAGACCTGGGTCGTCGTGGTCGGCGGCCTTCTCGGCATCGTCGCGATGCGCATTGTGGCCGGCAAGCTCATCGAGTTGATTCGGCGATATCCCGCGCTCGTGGATGGCGCCTTCCTCATCATCGGGTGGGTCGGCATCAAGCTCCTGCTCGAGTACGCGCACCAAGTGCACTGGATTGCATGGGAAATTCCAAAGCCCATCTCGATGGGCCTGATTATCGTGATCTTCCTGGCGGCGTTCGCGTATGCCCGGCGGCAGGCCCCGCAGCCGGGGGATCCCCGCGGGAACCTGTAAGGCACTTACCAAACTGTCGGCCTGGGCGACGGTCCCGTCGATTCAAGCCTGTACCCGCCCTTTCAGAAGGCGCGTACTCGGAGCCGGGCCTCCGTATCGAACTCGCTACTCCTGAATCACTTAGGCCACCTTCCCGGTATCACGCCCGCGAATCGTCGTGACGCGGGCGATAGCTGGCACGGACGTTGCTCAAGCGGGGGCCCACGGTCTGCGTCGGTTCCCCGGCGCCGGACTTGGAGGTAGCGGGTCAGAAGGAGCAGGTAGTGATGTCTACGGCGTGGTCTCAGACTGATGTAGCCACGGTTGCCCCGTCGAGAGAGAGTGGCAGCCACGGAGTCCCCACGAGTCCCTCGAAAGAAGGCCGGCGAGATCGATCGACCGCCGTGCTCTACGTGGCCTGTGGTGGCGGTCTCGGACGGCCCGCCGGTTCTCGCGACCGATCGATGGTGCGCGAGCGCCTCGCGCAACTGGAGTTGCCGATCACGATGGCGGCCGACATTCCCGAAGCCTTCGAGCGGCTGGCCGAGCGCCGCTTTGCCCTTTGCGTGCTCGATCTTGCGGCCGGACGATCGACGCTCGCGACCATCCGCATCATTCGCGCCCAGCATCCGCACATGCTCGTCGTTGGCATCGCCGATCCCGGCAATCCGGTGGCGGCGGGGGAGGCGATCCACGCCGGCTTCGTCGATCTGCTGGCCTGGCCGTTCCAGGCGACCGACCTGCTCGCGCTGCTGGCCAACGCCCAGGATCGCCAGGGCATCGAGGCCGAGCGCTTTGAGACATTCAAAATGCCGAACGGCGTCGTCGCACACTCGCCGGCGATGCAACAGGTGATGGAACAGGTCCGCCGGGCCTCGGCCGGCCGTGGGTCGGTGCTGCTGACAGGCGAGCCCGGAACGGGCCGGCAGTTCCTCGGCCGGACGATTCACCTGGCGTCTGAAAAGGGCGGGGCGCGACCCTTCATCGGCGTCGAGTGCGCCGGCGCGGATCCGGAGGAGCTCGAGCGCCTCCTGTTCGGCACATGCGCCGGACGCAAGGCCGACGCGGCCTCGGGCACGGGTCCGGAAGTCGTCGGACGGGAGAGCGCGATCGTCGCGGCCCGCGGCGGCACGCTCTTCGTCGAACACCTGCTCGACGCGCCGACCCGCGTGCAGGCGCGCCTGGCGCGCATTCTGCGGGACCAGGAAGCCATTGTCTCGGACGGCGAGACGATCGACATCGTCGTGAGACCGATGGCCTCGGTGTCCACCGGTGTCGACGCGGCTGTCACGGACGGCCGGCTGCGCGCCGTCCTGGCCGAGCG
>JANOGJ010000028.1:0-4999 GCA_031405995.1 Acidobacteriota bacterium | reverse complement strand
ACGCAACCGGGCCACGAAGGCCGGGTCCTTCAACCGCATCAACCCAACAAACGTCGCGCGCACCACGTTGTGCGCGTTGGCCGATCCGAGCGACTTCGTCAGCACGTTGTGGATGCCGGCCGCCTCGACGACGGCGCGCACCGCGCCCCCGGCGATGATCCCGGTGCCCTCAGGCGCCGGCTTCAGCAGCACCGACCCGGCGCCGAAGCGCCCCTGCACCTCGTGCGGAATCGTGGACCCCGCCATCGGCGCGCGGACGAGGCTCTTCTTGGCCGCCTCGATCGCCTTCTTGATCGCGGAGGGCACTTCCTTCGCCTTGCCGATCCCGAAGCCGACGACACCGCGCCCGTCGCCGACGATGACGAGCGCGCTGAAACTCAGGTTCTTGCCGCCCTTCACGACCTTGGTGACGCGGCTGATCGCCACGACGGTGTCCTTCAACTCCAACTCGTTCGGGTCGATCTTCTCGGGCGATCGCTTCATCATCAGAACTCCAGCCCGGCTTTGCGGGCGGCGTCCGCCACCGCGCGCACCCGGCCGTGATACAGGTTGCCGCCGCGGTCGAACACCACGTGCGTAATGCCCTTGTCCTTCAGGCGGCCGGCGATGACCTGCCCCAGCGCCTCGGCGCCGGCGCGGTTCCCGCCCCGGACGTCGCCGGAGAACGTCTTCTTCAGCGCCGGCTCCGTGCTGGCCGCCGCCGCGAGCGTCGTGCCCGCCATGTCGTCGATCGCCTGGACGTAAATGTGCGTCACCGACCGGAACACCGCGAGGCGCGGCCGCTCGGACGTGCCGGCCACCCGCTTGCGCTGCCGCAACCGGATCCGATTCCGCCGATCTTGTTTGGTCCGAATCTTCATACTGTCATCCTGCCTGGCCTGGCCCCGCGGGCCCGCCGCGCTACGCGCCCGTCTTGCCCACCTTCTTCTTCAGCACTTCACCGGCGTACCGCACGCCCTTCTGCTTGTACGGGTCCGGCTTGCGGTACCGGCGGATATCGGCCGCGACCTGGCCGACCAGCTGCCGATCGATCCCCGTCACCGTGATGTGCGTCTGCTTGTCGACGGTCACGTCGATGCCCGCCGGCACGTCGAGCACGATGGGATGCGAAAAGCCGAGCGCGAACACCACCTGCTTGCCCTTGACCTCCGCGCGATACCCGACGCCGACGATGTCGAGCTCCTTCTTGAAGCCCTCGGTCACGCCGGCGATGGCGTTGGCCATCAAGCTGCGCGCGAGGCCGTGGAACTTGCTGAGCGCCGGGTCGGGCCGCTCGGTCGCCGCTACGAGCTCGGCGCCTTTCAGTTCGAACACCACGCCCGGCGGAATCGGCTGTGTGAGCGAGCCCTTCGGGCCCTTCACCTGCACGGCGGTCGCGCCGACCGTGACGGTCACGCCCTGGGGCACCGGAATCGGCTTCTTTCCTACTCGCGACATGGTCAGCGTTCCTTGTTCGGCTCTCTCGCGTTACCAGATATTGCAGAGCACTTCGCCGCCGACACCGGCTTTGACGGCGTCCTTGCCCGTCATCACGCCGCGCGACGTGGTGAGGATGTTGGTGCCCAGCCCGCCCATGACCTTCGGGACGTCCTCGCGGCCGAGGTAGACCCGCCGGCCCGGCCGGCTGACCCGCTCGAGGCCCGTGATGACGTTCTCGCCCTTCGGCCCGTACTTGAGGAAGATGCGGATGACGCCGAACGCGGCCGGCGCCGGCGCGTCCCCACCCGCGGCGGGATCCAGCATGCGGAACCCCTGGATGTAGCCTTCCTGCTCGAGGATCTTGGCGATCTCGGCCTTGAACCGCGACGAGGGCACGTCGACGCGCTGATGGCGCGCGTGCACCGCGTTACGAATCCTCGTGACCATGTCTGCGATCGGATCAGTCATTTCCCGTCCCATCGGGCGCAGAGCCCGCAGTGCCTACCAGCTACTCTTGATGACGCCGACGACCTCGCCTCGCAAGGCCTTTTCCCGAAAACACAGCCGGCACAGCGCGAACTTGCGGAGATACGCGCGCGGGCGGCCGCACCGGCGGCAGCGATTCCGCCGGCGGACGTTGAACTTAAACGGCTTGAGATTCCTGACGCACTTCGCGGTCGTGGCCATATCTAGTTCTGCCGGAACGGCATTCCCATCAATTGAAGGAGGCGGCGGGCCTCCTCGTCGGTGCGGGCCGTGGTCACGAACGAGACGTTCATGCCGCGCGCCTTGTCCACCTTCATGTAGTCGATCTCCGGAAACAACAGCTGGTCGCGCAGGCCGAGCGTGTAGTTGCCCCGGCCGTCGAAGCCTTTCGCCGAGACGCCCCGGAAGTCGCGCACGCGCGGCAGCGCGATGGCAATCAGCCGGTCCACGAACTCGTACATCCGCACGCCCCGCAGCGTGACCATCGCGCCGATCGGCAGGCCCTTGCGCAGCTTGAACTGCGAGATCGACTTGGTCGCGCGCCGGACGGACGCCTTCTGCCCGGTGATCTTGCCGAGCTCCTCGGCGCCCGTGTCGACGATCTTCGCGTTCTGCGTGCCCTCGCCGAGGCCCATGTTGACGACGACCTTGGTGATCCGCGGCACCGCCATCGCGTTCGGATAGCCGAACTCCTTGCGGAGCGCCGGGACGACCTCGCTCTTATACCGTTCCTTCATCCGGCTCATTTGTCGACGACTCCCTCGCACTTGACGCAAAACCGCACGCGGCGGCCATCGTCGAGGCGCCGGCGCCCGATGCGCGTCGGTTTGCCGCACTCGGGGCAGACGAGCTGCACGTTCGAGGCATTGAGCGACGCCTCGCGTTCGACGATGCCGCCCTTGACGTTCTTCTGCGGGTTGGCGCGCGTGTGCTTCTTCACGAAGTTCACGCCCTCGACGATCACGCGGCCCTTGTCGGGCACCACGCGCAGCACGCGGCCGCGCTTGCCGCGGTCACGGCCCGTGATGACGACCACGTTGTCGTTCTTGCGAATGGCGTACACCACGGGTTCCATCAGATCACCTCCGGCGCGAGCGAGATGATCTTCATGAACCGCTTCTCGCGGAGCTCGCGGGCCACCGGGCCGAACACGCGCGTGCCGATGGGCTCGCCCTCGTCGCTGATGAGCACGGCCGCGTTCCGGTCGAACCGGATGTAGGTGCCGTCCCGGCGGCGCAGCTCCTTCTTCGTCCGCACGATGACGGCCTTGACGACCTGGCCCTTCTTGACGGTGGCATCAGGCGTCGCTTCCCTCACCGAAGCCGTGACGATGTCGCCGATGCCGGCGAAGCGGCCCGTCGCCCCCCCAATCGGGTTGATCACGTTGATCTTGCGGGCGCCGGAGTTGTCGGCGACGTCGAGAATCGATCGCATCTGAATCATGGGAATCCCCTAAACCTGCCGCGCCCGTTCCACGACGCGCGTCACGACCCACCGCTTCCGGCGGCTGAGCGGCCGCGACTCGACCATGGCGACCCGGTCCCCGACCTTCGCGTCATTCGCCTCGTCGTGCGCCATGAACCGCGAAGTCAGCCGCTGCTGCTTCCCGTACATCCCGTGGCGGACCTGTCGCTCGACGGCGACCACGACGCTCTTGTGCATCTTGTCGCTCACGACCTTGCCCACAATCTCGACTTTCGGCATACGTCAGTCCCTACTCCCCCGCGCCCTTCTCGCGCAGCACGGTCTTCACCCGGGCCAGTTCCTTGCGCAGCGGCCGGATCTTGTTGCCCGACTCGGCCTGGCCCATGGACCTCTGGAGGCGCAGGCGAAATACCTTGTCGTCGAGGTCGCGGGCGCGCTGGCGCAGGTCGTCCACCGCCAGCCCCCGCAGCTCGCCCAACAGCTCCGGCAGCTTCATGACACCCGCTCCTCGAAGAAGCGCGTCGCGAACCGCACTTTGATCGGCAGCTTCGCCGTCGCCAGCCGAAACGCCGCGCGCGCTTCCGCCATCGAGACGCCTTCCATCTCAAACAGGATGCGTCCCGGCTTGACCACGGCGACCCAGCCCTCGGGCGCGCCCTTGCCCTTGCCCATGCGGGTTTCCTGCGGCTTCTTGGTGACGGGCTTGTCCGGAAACACGCGCGTCCACACCTTGCCGCCGCGCTTGATGCCCCGCGTCAGGGCCACGCGCGCCGCCTCGATCTGCCGATCGGTCATCCAGCACGGCTCGAGCGCCATCAGCCCGTAGTCGCCGAACGACACCGTCGACCCGCGCCATGCCATCCCGCGCATCCGTCCGCGCTGCTGCTTGCGATACTTGACCTTCTTCGGCATCAACATAGAAAAACCCTATCTAACTGGACAACTGGTCAACTGGTGAACTGGTCAACGGGAAACCCATTGCCACATTGCCCCACTGCCTCATTGCCTCATTCCGGGCCCGGAGGGCCTGCGCGGCTGCCGGTATTCCTCTTCGCGGCCGATCTTCGGCGTCAGGCGCTCGCCCTTGTAGAGCCAGACCTTCACGCCAATCGCGCCGTAGGTCGTGAACGACTCGGCGAACCCGTAGACGATATCCGCGCGCAGGGTCTGCAGCGGCAGCTGGCCGTGCAGGTACCACTCGGAGCGGGCGATTTCGGCGCCGTTCAGCCGGCCCGAGACGCGCACCTTGATGCCGCGCACGCCGAACCGCAGCGCCGATTCGACCGCCTTCCGCATCGCGCGCCGGAACGCCACGCGCTTCTCGAGCTGCATGGCCACCGACTCGGCGATGAGCTGGGCGTCGAGCTCGGGCTTCTGGATCTCGAGGATGTTGATGAACACCTCGCGCCCGGTGCTCTTCTGCAGCTCCTGCCGCAGCTTGTCCACCTCGCTGCCCTTGCGGCCGATGATGATACCGGGCCGGGACGTGTGGATGTCGATCTTCAGCTTGTTGGCCGCCCGCTCGATGTCGATGCGCGCCACACCCGCGTGAGCAAACCGGCGCTTGAGTTCGTCGCGCAGCTTCAGGTCCTCGTGCAACAGCTTCGCGTAGTCGCGGTCGGCGAACCAGCGCGACCGCCATGTCTTGTTGAAGCCGAGCCGGAACCCG
>JANOGJ010000841.1:0-3283 GCA_031405995.1 Acidobacteriota bacterium | reverse complement strand
AGGGAGTGGAGGGCGGCCGCGCCGGCTCGCTCCTCGACGAGATCGACCGCACGACGACGGCGATGGGCGGGCGGCTGCTGCGCCAGTGGCTGGTCCGGCCGCTGGTCTCGCTCGAGGGCATCCAGGACCGGCTCGACGCCGTGGAGGACCTCGCGTTCCGGACGACCGAACGCGGCAAGCTCCGCGAGGCGCTGAAGCAGATCCACGATCTCGAGCGCGTGATGGCGCGCATCGCGCTGCGCACCGCGGGTCCGCGCGATTTGCTCTCGCTGGCCCAGTCGATCGCGATCGTCCCGCGGGTCCGCGCGATCGGCGCCGCGTTCCTGGCGCCGATCCTTGCCAGCCTGGTCGCCGAGCTCGACGAAGTCGCGGACGTCCGGCTGGCGATCGACACCGCGATCGTCGACGACCCGCCCGCTCAGCCGCGCGACGGCCGCGTCCTCCGGGATGGCGTCGACGCCGAACTGGACGAGCTGCGCGCGATCAGCCACGGCGGCAAGGCGGCGATCGCCGCGATGGAAGACGCCGAACGCGCGCGGACCGGCATCGGGTCGCTGAAGATCCGCTACAACCGCGTCTTCGGGTACTACATCGAGGTGTCGAAGTCGAACCTCGGCGCCGTTCCGGCCGACTACATTCGCAAGCAGACGATTGCCGGCGGCGAGCGGTTCATCACCCCGGCCCTCAAGGAGTACGAGGACCGCGTGCTCGGCGCCGACGAGCGCATTGCCGAGCGCGAGCTGGCGATCTTCGAGGCCTTGCGGACGAAGGTCGCGGCGGAGGCGCCGCGGGTCATGGACACGGCGCGCGCGATCGCCCGGCTGGACGTGCTCGCGGCCCTCGCCGACGCGGCCTCGGCCTACGGCTACACCAAGCCGCACGTGCACGAGGGCGACGAGTTCACCGCGACCGACGCGCGGCACCCCATTGTCGAGCGGCACGTCTCCGGCGCGTTCGTCCCGAACGACGTGCAGCTCGACGGCGCCGCGTCACAGCTCGTCATCCTCACGGGCCCGAACATGGGCGGCAAGTCCACGTACCTGCGGCAGGTCGCGCTCCTGGCCGTGCTGGCCCAGACCGGGTCCTTCGTGCCGGCGCGCCAGGCCAAGCTCGCGATCGTCGATCGGCTCTTCGCGCGGGTGGGCGCGTCCGACAACATCGCGCGCGGCCAGTCCACGTTCATGGTCGAGATGCAGGAAACGGCCACGATCCTGCACGCGGCGACGTCCCGTAGCCTCGTCATCCTCGACGAGGTCGGCCGTGGGACGGCGACGTTCGACGGCCTCAGCCTCGCGTGGGCGGTGGCCGAAGATCTGGCTTCGCACCCGGTGCGGCGGCCGAAGACTATTTTCGCCACGCACTACCATGAGCTCACTGACCTCGTGGACGCCGTGCCGGGCGTCGTGAACTTTCACGTCGCGGCGCGCGAGTTCAAGGACGAGATTGTCTTCCTGCACAAGATCGTCGCCGGCCGATCCGACCGCAGTTACGGCATTCAGGTGGCGCGGCTCGCCGGCCTGCCCCCCGCGGTGGTCAAGCGGGCGGCGGAGATCCTGCGCGCGCTCGAACACGACGAACTCGAGCGCGGCGGCCGCCCCAGCCTGACCGGCGCGCCCCGCGCGCCGCAGCAGCAGATGGGCCTCTTTCAGCCGCCGGAGGTACACCCAGTAATTGACGCGCTCCGGCAGGCCGACGTCGACCGGCTCACGCCCATCGAGGCGCTCAACCTCCTCGCCGAGTTGAAGCGCGAGGCCGGCGAATGAACCGCGGGCTCGCGGCCGCCCTGGCGGCTTCAGCCCTGACCCTGGCGTGCGGCGTCCAGCGCTCCGCGCCGCCCGACGTCCTCATCGTCGCCTTGGCCAACTCCCCTTCCAACCTGGACCCGGCGGTCGGATTGGACGAAGCGTCGCAGAAGCTGCACAACCTGTTGTTCAGCTCGCTGCTCAAGATTGACGCCTCGCTGCAGGTCGTGCCGGATCTGGCGGTCCGATTCGACACCACGGATTCGACGAACTACACGGCGGTCATTCCACCGGGAGTGCGATTCCACGACGGCCGCGAGATGACGGCGGAGGACGTGGCCTTCACCTTCCGTCGTTTCCTGGAGCCCGCGTTCGTCTCTGGACGCAAGGGCGCGTATCGAGCGTTGCAGGGCGTGGACGTCGTCGACCGGTACACGGTCGTGTTCCGGCTGCGGGCGGCGTCCGCCTCGTTTCCCATCAACCTCGTGATGGGCATCGTCCCGGCGGGCACGGGCGCGGAGGCGGCGCGCGCGCCCGTCGGCAGCGGCCCGTATCGCTTCGCGGAGTTCGTGCCCGACGACCACGTCACGCTCTCAGCCAACCGGGACTACTACCGCGGGGCGCCGTCCAACGCCGGCCTCCTGTTCAAGGTAGTCCCCGACGAGACGATGCGCGGGCTGGAGCTCAGGCGCGGCAGCGTGGACCTCGTCGTGAACGACCTCTCGCCGGATCTCGTGCATGAGCTGCGGCGGGAAGGGCGGCTGTCGGTCGTCACCGCCGACGGCACCGACTACGCCTACCTCGGCATGAACTTGAGGGACCCGGTCCTCGCGGATCGCCGCGTCCGGCTCGCCCTGGGCTACGCGATTGATCTTCAGGCGATCATCACGCACCTGCGGCGCGACCTGGCCCGGCTCTCGACCGGCGTCCTGCCGTCGATGTCCTGGGCGTACCAGCCGGACGTGCTGCGCTTCACTCGGGACACCGACCGAGCCAAGGCCCTGCTCGACGAAGCCGGCTTCCGGGATCCGGACGGCGCCGGTCCCCAGCCGCGCCTGCGGCTCTCGCTCAAGACGTCGACGGCGGAGGCCTACCGCCTGCAAGCGGCCGTCATCCAGCAGAACCTCGCGGACGTGGGCATCGCGCTGGACCTTCGTTCATACGAGTTCGCCACGCTGATGGCCGACGTCGTCCGAGGCAACGTGCAGCTCTACACGCTGCAGTTCGTCGGCGTGACCGACCCGGACATGCTTCGCCGGGCGTTTCACTCGTCGCAGGCGCCGCCGGACGGCTTCAACCGGGGGCACTACGCCAATCCGGAGGTCGATGCCCTGCTCACCGCCGCGACCGCGGCGCTCGACGCGACGGAACGCCGCCGACTCTACGGCGAGGCGCAGCGGCTCATCGCGGCCGACGCTCCGGCGATCGGGCTCTGGGCGAAGACCAACGTGGCGGTCTCGCAGCCGGACGTCCGCGGCGTCACGCTCTCGCCGACGGCGGATTTCGGATTCCTGGCGGCTGGGACACGGGTCAGGTAACGT
>JANOGJ010000833.1:0-3024 GCA_031405995.1 Acidobacteriota bacterium | reverse complement strand
CGCGCACGTCCGGCGCCACGTCCTGGCCCAGCGTGATCTCCGGCGGCAGCACCCGCACGATGAGCGCGGTGAGGGCCGGGGTGACTAGCACGGCCAGCCCGAGCGCCAGCAACACCAGCACGCCGCCTTAGATCGCGAACTGGCGCACCAGGCGCAGGCGACTGGCGCCGAGCGCGAGGCGCACGCCAATCTCTACGACACGCCCGGTCGCGCGCACAAACAGGAGCGCGGCGATCTGGACCCACGCGACGAGCAGCAGCAGGGCCGTGGCGACGAGGAGCACGCCCAACGCGAACGCGCCGGCCGGGCGCACGCGCTCGCGGAGCGGCGTAGTTTCGAGGTCCGGCAGTTCAGCGCGAAGCGCGTCGAGGGTCACGCCCGGCGCGAGCCGGCCATACGCCGGCACCGGTGCCGCTTCGAAGAACGGGTAGACGGGCACCCAGAAATTGGCGCCTTCCGGGAACGAGAACCCCGGGGGCATGACGCCGACCACCCGCCATTGGTTCAGCGGCGACGAGCCCGGAATGTCCACGAGCCGATCGACGATCAACGGGTCGCCGGAGAAGCGTGTGCGCCACACGTCGTACCCGAGCAGCACCGCAAACGGCGCGTCCCTCGAGTCCTGATCGAGAAACGGCCGGCCGAGGAGCGGGCGCACGCCGAGCAGGTCGAATGCTGTGGGACTGAGCGTGTGCACACGCAACTGCCACTCGGTGACCTGCCCGGACGATGGGTCGAACATCGGAAACGGCCCTGAAGAGGTGCGTTCGACGATCGACGCGGTCGCTTTCACGCGCTCGATGACGGACGCCAGTTCCGATTTCATCAGCCCCGTCACCGCCGACGGGCTCAATTGCATGTGCACGATCCGCTCGGGGTCCTTGTAGGGGAGCGGCCGAAACAGCAGCCCGTCGAACACGGAAAAGAGCGCCGTATTGGCCGCGACCGCCAGCCCGATGGTCAGGACCACGGTAACGGCCACCGTCGGCTGCTTCACGACCGACCGGCACGCAAGCCTGACATCAAGCCCCAGGGGCGCCATGGTGGCTACCTTGGACGACTACCGCTTTTCACCATGCGCACCAACAGGCGCCGTTCCCACAGACCGGCGACGTCCACGCGCAGCCACGTCCACTCGTCAGTCGGCTCGACGATGGCGATCGTGTCCCATCTGATGCCGTCGGTGCTCACCTGGATCTCGGTTGGAGCGTCGGATGGCGGCACCCGGATGACGAGACCGCGCCCGGGCGCAAGGTCCGACCGCAGGGCGACCAGAGGCGACGCAGGTGGGGCCGATGTCGCTGGCGCTCGAGCGGCCGGGACCGCCATACCTCGAAGCGCGTTCGACGGGCGAGCCGCTGCCTGGATCGGAAGGGCGCCCGGCTCGTAGCACTCGGTGCCCACCACCGACTGCGCCGGCGTCCGCTCGAGCGAGGCGTTGTCGAGACGAATCCACTCGCCGGTGCCGACCGTGGCGCCGTAGAGCGAGAACGTCGCGTCGGTCCAGGCTTCGGTCGTGAACGTGCGAACCGTGTAGGTCTGGAGGGGAGCGGCCGGCGGCAGCCAGAACGTGCACGCGACCAGATCGCTGAAGTCCCCATCGTGCAGCAGCAACGTCACGCGCTTGCGGACGCTGCTGCTGTTACCCAGGTCGAACGTCGCCGTCATGATCTGGCCGGCCGACATCGCATCGCCGCTGGCCTGGAGCACGACGCCGGCGGGCAACCCAGCTGTCCGATAAAACTCAAAGACGCCACTGGCGAGTTGCCAGACAATTTGCCCGAAGGTGCCCCACGGCGCGAGGCCGGCGCCGAAGTCGCCGTTCAGCAGGAGGTTCCCGCTCGACGCGCCTCCAGGCGCGGCCGGGGCCGTCGGATCTCCGCAGAGCGACTCGTCGGTCGCGCCCGTCGTCCGGTAGTTCAACGAGACGTTGTCGAGCTGATACGCGCCGCCGCTCGCGGTGTGCGTGGCCGCGTAGAACGAGATCGTGGCGTTGGCCCAGCCCTTCGTCGTATGCGTCCGCATCGTGTACGTGCGCAGCGGCGCGTTCGGCTGGAGGAAGAACGTGCACACGAACAGGTCCGAGAAGTCGGCGTCGTGGATGAGCACGCTGACCCGCTTGCGCGCGGTGCTGGAATTCCCCAGCACGAACGACGCCTCGAGCCGCGAGAACGCCTGAAGCTGCGCCGTGGTCTGTTGGAAGACGACCGCCTGGTTGGCGGTGCCGGGCGGCGGCGGCAGCCGGTAGAACTCGAACACCCCATTGACGATGGTCGAGACCATGTAGGTCATGTCGGGCGTGGCGAAGAGCAGCCAGTTCGTCGTGGCGTTGCTGAAGTCGCCGTTGCGCACGAGCTCCACATCCGGCGGCGCCGAGACCGCTCCCCATTGGACGACGAACGCGTCGAGGATGGCGCCGTTCGGATCCGGCACCGAGACATTCGTCGCAAACGACTCAAAGCCCACGAACAGCCCGTTGGCCGACATCCGTGCGAATCGTGACGCGCCGTTCGTCTGCACGCCGCTCAGGCTGGCCGACACCCGCCGGGTGATGCCCAATGTCCGGTCATGCAGGAACACGTCCTGCGCGAGGTTGGTGTCGCCGGCGACCAGATCCGAGGCCAGCGAGGAGAAGGCGACGTAGCGGCCGTCGTCGCTGATCGACGGTTCGAATGAATCCGCGTTGGCCTCACCGCCCTGGTTCACGAGTGAGACCCGGGTCGTCGTGAGGGCGACGGTGTCGCGCACGAACACGTCAAGGACCCCGATCAGGTCGCCCGCCACCAGGTTGCTGGCAATGGCGTTGAACGCCACGTAGCGCCCGTCGCCGGACATGGACGGCGCCTTGGAGTTGGCAATGCCGAGCTGGCCCGCCGTGGACTGCGACACAAGCGTGGTGGTGTCCGTCTGGCGATCGCGTATGAAGATGTCGAACGAGTTGTTGTTGTCCAGCGGGAGGAACGTGTGCTGGCGGGACCCAAACGCGACGTACCGTCCGTCGTTCGAGATGGTGGGCAAGTCGTT
>JANOGJ010000831.1:0-6129 GCA_031405995.1 Acidobacteriota bacterium | reverse complement strand
GGAGTCGTTTCTCGGCCGGACGGGCATGTCCGTCTCGGCGGTGAGCTTCGGCGCGTGGGCGATTGGCGGTTTCTGGGGCGCGGTGGATGACGAGGAGTCGATGCGCGCGCTGCACGCGGCGATCGACGCCGGCGTCAACTTCATCGATACCGCCGACGTGTACGGCGACGGCCGGAGCGAGCGGCTGGTCGCGCGGCTGAGGCGCGAGCGCGCGGGCGAGACCATCTGGGTTGCGACGAAGGCGGGCCGGAGACTCCCGACGCAGACGCCCGAGGGCTACTCGCGCGAGAACCTCATCGCGTGGATCGATCGCAGCCTCGAGAATCTCCAGGTCGAGACGATCGACCTGCTCCAGCTTCACTGCCCGCACCCGGCGGTCTACGATCGGCCGGAGGTCTTCGGCATCCTCGACGACCTCGTCAAGGTGGGGAAGCTCCGCCACTACGGCGTCAGCGTCGAGACGGTGGACGAGGGGATGCGGGCGATCCGGCATCCGAATGTCCAATCCGTCCAGGTCATCTTCAATCTATTTCGCCTGAAGCCGGCCGACGCGTTGTTGGCCGAGGCGGCGCGCCGCAGCGTCGGCATCCTCGCGCGCGTGCCGCTCGCGAGCGGGCTCCTCCCCGGGAAGTTCTCGACGAAGTCCGTCTTCGCTGCCGACGACCATCGGCGGTACAATCGCCAGGGCGAGCTGTTCGACAAGGGCGAGACGTTCTCGGGCGTGCCGTACGACGTCGGGCTCGAGGCGGTCGAGCGACTGCGGGCGCTTGTGCCGGCGGGCGCCACGCTCGCGCAGTTCGCCCTGCGGTGGATTCTGATGTGGCCCGAGGTCACCTGCGCGATTCCAGGCGCGAAGACCGCCGTGCAGGCTCGCGAGAACGCCGCCGCCGCGGCGCTCCCGCCCCTCGACGCCAGGACGATGGCTGCCGCGCGTCTGGTGTACGAGGAGCTCACCCGGGCGCACGTGCACAAGCACTGGTGACACAAGGGCCTTCACCATGAAGAACATGAAGAGCATGAAGGGTCGACGGGGTGTTCGCCGCGTCCTTGCCTGCATGCTGGCCGCGGCGCTGACCGGCAGCTGTTCAATCATAGGGAGGGACGTCGGCGTGACTCCCTTGCGATTCGAGAATGGCCAACGCGCGTAATTCAAGCGGCAGCTGGCGCATAGCAGTGGAGCATCGGGAACTGGCGGCGCCGGAAAGGCCCGAGTTTTACCGTACCGCTGAATCGCGAGGCCTGAAGCAGCTCTCGATTGGTAGCGCGCGCGCTAAGTGTTACTGGTAGCCCTTCATGCTCTTCATGTTCTTCATGGTGAGATCTCTTTCGATATAGCATGCGCACCATGCACATCATCTCGGCGGACGTGTGTCACGGACGCAAAGTCCGGCGCGGCTGATGTCGGGCGACGAAGTCTTCGTCACCGTCGCGTCGGTGCTCCTGGGGCCGGGGTTGTGGGTCTGGTGGTGGGTTCGCGCCCGCGCGGCGACGCCGCTCCGAGGCCGGCGGACCGGCGCCGGCGCGATCGCGGCGACCGTGGCCGGATGCGGCGCGCTCATCTTCGTCATCCTCAAGCTCGGCGCGTCGCTCGACGTCCGGAACGCGCCGCAGTACCTCCTCATGTATGTCGTGCTCGGCCTGGCCTGGCTGCGCCTGGCGGAGATGAACATGGCGTACGCGGGGATCAGCGTCCGCGACGACGTCATCGAGCGCCGCAACCGGGCGGCGATCCCCGCGACGGTGGGCGGGCTCGTGGGCGTGACGCTCTGTTACGCCGGTGGCAACATCGGCAATGGCCCGGGCTGGTGGGTCGTCGTGTTCGCCGCGGCTCTGGCCACAGGCACGTTAGCCGTCGCCCGGCTGGTGCACGAGCGGCTGACGGCGGCGAACGACGTCGTCACGATCGACCGCGATCCGTCGGCGGGCGTTCGCATGGGCGCGTTTCTCGCCGCCTGCGGGCTGCTCCTGGGCCGGGCGGTGGCGGGGGATTGGGTGAGCGCCCTGGCGACGGTGCGCGACTACGCGCGCTTTCTTCCGGCCGTGGCCGTGCTGGTCGTGCTGGGCGTCGTGATTGAGCGGATCGCGCGGCCGACGCCTGAGCGTCCGCGCGCGCCGATGTCCGTCTTCGGCACAGGGGTGGCGATCGTGTATCTGGGTTTCGCGGCGGCGTACGTCGCCATGTTCGAGTGGCCGGTGTGACGAGCCCCTGGATTCCCGTGGAGCCGCTTCAGGATGAGGCATTTCGCCAGGTCCGCCGGCGGGCCATCTTCGATTGCTGCAAGTGGGACCCGCAGGTCGGCGATCACTCGGTCATCGCGCGCCACCCGCTCGTCATCACGCGCGAGGCGTGGACCGACGTCACGCGGCTTGCGCGCGCGCTGGCGTCCGAGACCCTCGCCGCGGAAGCAGAGCTCGTCCGGCGGCCCGATTTGCACCACGACCTGGGACTGCCGCGGTCGACGCGGGCCGCGCTTAAAGCCGCGGCCGCCGCGCCATCACCCGGCGCCGCGCGCCTGATCCGATTCGATTTTCATTTCACACCAGACGGTTGGCGGATTTCCGAGGCCAACGCCGATGTCCCTGGTGGGTTGAACGAGGCGTCCGGGTTTCCGCTGCTGATGGGGCCGCACTATCCCTGGGCGGCGTCTGTGGGCGATCCCGCGGCGGCCTACGTCGCCGCGCTCCTCGCAGTCGCCCGGCCAGGTTCCGCCGTCGCGATGGTGCACGCGACCTCCTACAGCGACGACCAGCAGATGATGACGTTTATCGCCGAGCGCCTCGAGCGTGCCGGCGTCCGCGCGCATCTCTGCAGCCCGAGCCATCTCCGTTGGCGCGATGGCCGAGCGTCGCTCGAGGCCGCCTGGTGGCGCGGGCCGCTCGACCTCGTCGTCCGCTTCTTCCCGGCCGATTGGCTCGGCGCGCTGCCGCGCGACTGCGGGTCGCAACATCTCTTTGCGAATGCCGTGACGCCGCTGAGCAATCCAGCGACGGCGATCGTGGTCCAGTCCAAACGATTCCCGCTCGTGTGGGACCGGCTCGACACGCCGCTTCCGACGTGGCGGGCGCTGCTGCCGGAGACGCGCAAGCCGGGCGACGTGCCGTGGCGAGGCTCGTCCGACTGGGTGCTGAAGCCGGTGCTCGGCCGCGTCGGCGAGGGCATCGGGATCGCCGGGCTCGTCGAGGCCGCCGAGTGGCGCAAGATCGCGCGGGGTGCCACCTGGTTTCCGCGCGTGTGGGTCGCGCAGCGGAGGTTCGAGACGCTGCCGGTCGAGATCGGCGGCCGCGCCGTGTATCCGTGCCTCGGCGTCTACACCGTCGATCATGAAGTCGTCGGCGCGTACGGGCGGATCGGGTCGCGGCCGCTCATCGACTCACACGCGCAGGACGCGGCCGTGCTGGCGGCATGACGCCAAATGGAGGCCGGGTCTTTAGACCCGGCCATGACTGATGATTTCGAGCGAAGACTGTTACGCCATCTGGGCCCCTGACGACTCGCGCTGGACCGAGTGGGCGAAGCCTGCGGCGTTCTCGCCGGCGCTCAGCACGGAGGCGGCGGACGCGGGCGCACCGGCCGCCGCGGTCCCGGGCTTGCCCGAAGCCTGGACCGAGTCGGCCGTTATCGTCGATCTGCCGGGCGCCGAAGCCGTGCACGTCGGCATCCTGCTCGCCCATCGCGGGTACCGACCGGTGCCGCTCTTCAACGCCACGCACGGCCCGAAAGCCGTCATCGACGTCGATCCGGTGATCCGCGCCCTCGGCGTGCACGCCGAGACGCTTCGGCGACTGCCGATCCGGCCCGACGCGCTGCCGGCGTTTCTGCTCGACTCCCGACGGAGCGACACCCTCGGCGCGGCGACGCCGGGCTGGTACGACAACCGCTGGATCGTGCTGCCGCAGGACCTGCCGTCCGGCGCCTACCTGCGCAGCCACGGCATCGACGACGTGACGCTGGTGCAGCGGAGCGGGACGTCGCCCGCGACCGATCTCTCGCACGTGCTGCTGCGCTGGCAGCAGGCGGGCATCCGGCTGCGGGTGATCGATCTCAGCTCGGGAAAAACCGACGAGAACGTGCAGGTGAGCGAGCCGTCCCTGTTTCGCCGCGCGTGGTACGTCGCCGTCACGCTGCTTGGACTTCGGCGCAGCAACGTCGGCGGATTTGGATCGACAGTGCCGGAGCAGACCGCGTCCGGGCGCGGGGGATTCTACGGATAACGCCGGGTACGGCAGGTACGCCGGGTGCTACCGCCCCGTGTCTTCGATTGGCCTCACGACCACCGTCCCGCCGTGCTTGAGGTGCGGGCAGCGCGAGGCCGCGGCCTGAGCTTCGTCCATCGTGGACGCGCGGATCAGGAAGAACCCGGACGGCTCTCCGGCGGCCGACGGCGCGGCACCGGCATCGCCAAGCACCCGCGACGAGTCCGCGAGTTTCTCGGCGCCGAGCAGGCGGCCGGCGGCTGAGAGTTCCCGCGCCCACGCGCCATACTCGGCGACGCGAGCCGCCTCGACCTCCGTCGTCGCGGACGCCCCGCCGTAGAGCAGCAGGAGATAGCGGGGGCCCGCCGGTGTGGACGATCCGGCGAGCGTCACGCGCCCCAGAGCGAATCCGCCGACGAACACGACGAGCGCGGCCGCCACGCTGAGCGCGGCCGTGAATCGGCGCCGCGGTCGCAGCAGGCCGGCCTCGCGCAGCGCGGCGACCGCGCGCGCTTCGAGATGCAGTGGCGGCTCAATCGCGCGCGGGAGCGCGTCGAACGCGGTCTGGTCTTTTGTCGAAAGGGGATCATCCTGCATGGTCGTGCACCTCGTCTCGGCGTGCGGTCAGCCTGGCGCGGACCGCGCGCCGCGCATGAAACAGGTCGCTCTTGGACGTGCCGGCGGCGATGTCGAGATGCCGGCCGATTTCGGCATGGGTCCAGCCCTCCACGTCGTGCAGGACGAGGACTTCGCGATAGCGATCCGGCAGCGCGGCGATCGCGCGCTCCAGGTCGATCGCGACGGCCGGCGGCGTCGATCGCGCGGGCACGTCGGCCAGCGCCTCGGGCGGCGCGAGCGTCATCGCCCGCGCGCGCAGCCGCTCCCGCGCGCAGTTGATCGCGATCGCCACGAGCCAGGTGGAGAGCGCCGACCGCCACTCGAACTCGCCCAGACGCCGCGCGGCCCGCAGCCACATCTCCTGAACGACGTCCTCGGCGTCGGCGGCGCGCCCGCCCACGAGCCTCAGCGCGACCGCGAACACACGCGGGGTATGGCGGCGGAAGAGCAGGAGAAACGCCTCCTCCTCGCCACGGTCCACGAAGCGCGATGCCAGATCACGATCTGAGGGCGACAACCATCCCGTCCGATTCAGTCACTCATTAGTGGCAGATGGCCGACCCAGCGTTGGCCGGGAGGAGATTATGGCAAGAGGTGTGATCGTGGCGACGTTCGTCGGTCTCACAGTGTCCGTGGCGGCGGCCCAGTCCCCCGCGCCGCCCGCGTTCACGCGGCCGGCGACGGAAGTGGAGGAAATCACCCTGGCGCTGGGCGCGCTGCCCGAATCGATGCGCGCGGCCGCGGCCGTGCACGTGCTCGGACCAAAGGGTTACCGCAGAGTTCGCGACGGCTCGTCCGGCATCAACTGCCTCGTCGAGCGCTCCCGTCCAGACACCCAGGAGCCGATTTGCTGGGACAAGGAAGGCAGCGAGACGATCATGCCGGTCGCATATGCCGAGGCCGAGATGCGCGCGGCGGGCGTCAAGGACGACGAGATCGAGCGCCGCGTGGCCGAGAGCTTCGCGAAGGGCCGCTTCCGCGCGCCCCGGCGCGGCGGCGTCGCCTACATGCTCTCAGCCGAGAACTACGTCTTCAACGGCCAGCGCGTGATGCGCTATCACCCGCACGTGATGTTCTACGCGCCGTACGCGACGAACGTCGACATCGGATCGAACGGCAAGGATCCAAACGCGCCGTGGGTGCTGAACGAAGGCTCGCCGCATGCCTACATCATCGTGGTGACACGACACCCTTCTTGATGTAGTCCAGCCGCGGGAACTGTTTCAGCAGCCAGGTGTGTCCGCCGTCGAAGAACGCGTCCTGCCTGCCCGCGCGGATGCCGCCAGGACCCTCGCGGTGCTCGGCGTTGAACGCGTC
>JANOGJ010000830.1:0-4071 GCA_031405995.1 Acidobacteriota bacterium | reverse complement strand
CTTGCCGAACGGCCCGTCGTACCGGCGAGACGCGCCATCACGGCATCATGGTCTTCAGCGCTACGATCGGCGCCCCGCGTGATGGCGGCGATACGGAATCAGCGCCAGAGCGATCAGAAAGCCTCCGACCAAGCCGAGCCCGAGCGAGACGCCGATCCGCGGAACATCGAACGCGATGGCCACCGCAACGACGACGAGGCCCAGTCCGCCGACCCCGGCGACCCGAACCCGATGGACGTTGAACATGCTTCCGAGCGTGTCCTTGGCGAACGGATCGGGCACGGCCAGGGGCCCGTGGTGCGGCCGTCGGCCGATCGCGATGAAGACGCCGGCGCCCAACGCCCCGCCCATCAAGACCACGATGAAGAACCACCCGAACGAGGAGTCGCTGACCGCGGCGAGCACGCCGGCGCCGAGCATGACGAACCCCGCTACCTGCAGCACGCGGCGAGCCGTCGTCGGTTCCGGCGCTGGGTTCAGCATGTCAGCCCTTCTTGAGGAACGGCACGCCGTCGGTCATCCACTTCGGCGCGGGCGCGCCCTTCAGGTAATGGTTGAAGAACTCGAAGAAACGGATCGTCAAGTCCTTCCGGTTGGCCATGCCGCGCAGGCCATGGCCCTCGCCCGGGTACGCCAACATGACGGCGCTCTTGTTGTTGTACCGCAGCGCGTTGTAGAAGTTCATGCCCTCACTGAAGTCGACGGTCGGATCGGCGGTGCCGTGCATGATCAGAAACGGCGCCACGGCGTCTTTCGCGTGGGTGAGCGCCGACTCGAAGTGGTAGAGCTCGGGGTTGTCCCACGGCGAGACGCCCCAGCGGCCCTGGCCGTAGATGTAGTAATCGTTGCCGTTCGCGCCGCTGCCGCCCGTCACCTGGTACGACCAGCCCCAGCTCTGGCTGAAGTCCGAGTAGAGATCGGTCACGCCCGCGCCCATCCCGATCGCGGCGAAGAGCTTCGACCGCACGCCGATGAACGCCGCGCCCTCGCCGCCGTAGCTGTGCCCCGTGACGCCGATCCGCTTGGGGTCGACGTAGCCCAACTCGATGACCTTGCGCACCGCGGCCTCGACGCACTCGAGCATGTCGCTGTGCGACGAGCCGGTGCGGAAGTGCACGTCGGGCAGCATCGTGATGAGCCCTCGCTGACCGCCTGCATCGGCGAACCGCCCATGCCGGTGAGGTACGACGGGGCGTTGTAGCGGTGCATGTTCTGCGAGTTCTTCTCGTAGAAGGTCACGATCATCGGCCGCTTCTCGCCCGGCAGGTAGTCGTCGGGCAGCGCGAGGATGCCCTGCAGGCGCACGCCGTCCTTGTTCTTGTAGTCGAACAGCACGCGACGGCCCCAGCGGAACTCGGCCTGCTGCGGGTTGGCGTCCGTGATCCGCTTGGACTCCTTGAAGCCGTAACCCGATACCCGCAGATTCGGAAACTCGCCGAATGTCTGGCGCGTCAGGAGATAGGTGTCGGCCTTCATGGCCTTGACCGGCGTGCTGAACGCCGCGTCCTCGTACACGAGCTCCTTCAACTGCCACGCCGACAGTTCGTAGAATCCGGCCTTCTTGGTGTACTCGCCGTACGCCGAGAGCGTGACGGGTTTGGACAAGTCGATCGTCTGCCTCGCCAGGCGCGGCACCACAACAGGATCGGGCGTCTCGGTGCGGACGATGCGGAATCGGATTTCGCCTTTCGAGCCGGCGCCGTTCGTCATGTTCCGCGGCGCGGTCCCGTCGAGCGGCATCAGCCACAAGTCGTACCGGTGGTTGACGATGACCGACTTGCCGTCGGCGGAATACCCGCCGATGCCGTACGACGGCCTCGGGCCCGGATGATCGAATTCCAGATCGACGAAGCTGACGGCGCTCGCCGCGCCGAGCGTCCGGCTGGCGGCCGCATCGAGGTCGTACGCCTGGAACTTGTTGTCCTTCCAGTACAGGAACTGGCGGCCATCGGGCGAGAGGCCGACGACGTGCTGGCCAATGAGCTGGTTCTTCAGCATCAACGTCCGCTGGCCGGTCGTCGTGTTGACGCGGTAGATGTCGGCCGCGGGCCGCTTGTAGTCGTGGATGTAACCGCGCACGTCGCGTCCCACCGCCCACCGGCCGTCGGCGGCGACTTCGAGATCGCGCAGCGTGTCGTCGGCGAGCAGGACGAACTTCGCGGCCGAGACGTCGAACGCCTGCCGGAACGTGAAGTTGCGGTCCGCCTCGGCGCGAACCATCTGGACGGACTGGATCCGCTCGTCCGTCGTCCTCCACACGTCCACCTCGGCGGCTTCGTCCGTGTTTCGCCGCCGCGCGTCGGGCGACGCGACCTGTTCCTTGATGCCGAAGAACACGCGCTTGTTGTCCTCGCTCCACGAGAGCGCGGCACGGTCACTCGCGACCCAGTTTTTCGGGAACCCGTCGGCCTTGGCCGGATCCAGGATGACCGGCGCCGACGCGGCCGCGTCGGCGGGCGCCGCCAGCACGTCCGGGTAGACCACAACCACGTTGTTGCGCTCGCGCATCTTCTCGACGTCGAGCCCCTTCAGCACGGCGAGGGCCGTGCCGTCGGCGTTCCACGTCAGACGATTGTAGACGCGCGCGTCGTTGTCGAGCGGGATGAGCCGCCCGTTGCGCAGGTCGAGAACGAACAGGCCGTTTGTGTCCTTGACCGCCGCGTCGACGGTGTAGGCGATGAGCTCGCCGGTCTTGTTGAAGGCGATGTCGCCGACGCTGCCGAGCAGCTGGTCGCGCCCGGTTGAAAGATTGTGGATGGTGACGTCCAGGCCGCGCGGTCCGGCGGGCGTGTCCGCGGCGCCGCCCTGCCCTGAGCCTGTCGAAGGGGCACCGGGAGCGCCGCCGCCAGGGGCCGCGTCGGCGCCCGCGCCGCCGCGCCCGGCCGGCGTGGGCGGGCGCCGTCGCAGCATCAGGTGAGTCGAGTTCGCGGAGAACGTGAAGGACTGAATGTCCTGCCACTGACGCACGACGCCGGCGACGAGGTTGCGCAACTCGACGCGCCGCGGCTCGGCTGGCGGGGTGGTGCCGCCGCGGCCCGCCGGCGCGCCAGGCGCGGGTGTCTGGCCGATCGCCGGATCGGTGGGGGGCGTCGGCGCGGGTGCTGTCGCAGGCGCACCGCCACCATCGCCCGCGCCACCCCGACCACCGCGTCCGCCCCGGCCGCCGCCCGTCGGATCGACCTGATAGGCGATCCATCGCGAGTCGCCCGAGAACGTGCCGCCGGTCGCGTTCGGCACTTCCACGGCCTGGTTCGTGTCCAGGTTCAGCAGGTGCAGCACCGGCTTCGCCTCGGTCGTCGCGGTGTTGGTGAGCGACAGGCCGTAGGTCACCCACTTGCCGTCACCCGAGATCTCCTGCCCGGAGATGCTGCGCCACTTCGTGTAGTCCTCGACGGTGATGGCCTTCTTCGCGGGCGTCTGCGCCGCCGGGACGGCGTACGCAACGCCGAGGGCAATGGCAAGAGCCAGGGCCAGGGTTGAAAGCTGGCGCCCCTTCGACGAGCTCAGGGCAAGGCGGCTGCGGATTCTCAGGGCTTCGTGCTTCACGTGCGGCCTCCTGTGGTCGTGAGGGCGCCAGACTAGCATGGGCGGCACCCGAAGTCAGACTTCACGACGCTTGACCCCAGACACCCCCTCCAATAAGCTCCATCGTCGTTCCAAAAAAGCAGGCATTGCCTTTAAAAGGTACTAATGTGTCGTCTACGTGTATACCCAGGCGATAGGATATTTTACCTAAAGCAGCACTGCCAGCCTCACCCAATAATGCTATTTGTAGTGTAAATAAACTAAAGCATTGAGAGAAATAATCCTTAATCTCCTCAGGGTTAACTAAAGAAGCCAAATCTATAATGAATAATAATTCTAAGTCTGAGTATAAAGTAGCATCGCCTCTAGCATGAGAGCCTAAAAGAACCAAAGCATAGGAACAAGGTGCAGCCACACCCATTCTTTTAAGTGCGGCATACCACAAAGCTTCTAAGCCTGCGTAAAGTTGAGTTAAACTCTTTTCTTTTATAGACAAATAGGTTTTTGCAGATTGTGACAATAAACCTGCATTGATATCTTCCTTAC
>JANOGJ010000829.1:0-2517 GCA_031405995.1 Acidobacteriota bacterium | reverse complement strand
GAGTCCATAACGAGGAGCACCACGCGCGTGGGCCGAAGCCCTGATTGAGCGGTCGATGTCACGATGAGAGACTCTCCGCCGGCGCAGCGCTCAGAAAACGTTCGACGAGCGTTCGCGCCTCCTGCCGAATCACCACGGACTCGCCCGCGCCGGGCAGCCAGACGACGGTAGGCTCTTTGCGAAACCAGATCAACTGCCGTCGCGCGTAGCGCATGTTCTCCTGCACGATAAGGTCGCGCGTCCGGGCGACGTCGCGCACGCCGTGCCGCAGATCGAGTATCTGGCGGTAGACGAGTCCGCTGAGCGCATGCGCGGTCTCCGGCACGCCGGCGGCGACGAGCCCCTCGACCTCGGCAACGACGCCACCGGCGAGCTGGGCGTCCACGCGAGCGGCGACCCGGAGCCGGAGCACCTCGCGCGGCAGGTGCACCCCGATGCCGAGCACGTCGTAGCCGGGAATCGCCGACTCGGTGCGGGCGAAGTGGGCGGTCAGCGGCTGCCCGGTCGCGAGATACACCTCGAGCGCCCGGATGAGCCGCTTGCGATCGCGCGGCTGAATCCGCTCGGCGGACGCCGGATCCACGCGCAACAGCCAGCGGTGCAGCGCCTCGACGCCCCGCCGGGCCGCCACCCGATCCAGCCGCGCGCGCAGACCGTCGTCGCGCGCAGGTCCCGGGAAGAGACCGCGCACCAAGGCCCGATAGTAGAGGCCGGTCCCACCCACGAGGATCGGCACCTGCCCACGGCGCGTGATGTCGCGGATGGCCTCCCCCGCCGCCTGCGCATACCGCGCAGCCGAATAAACCTCGGTGGGCGCGGCGACGTCGATGAGGTGGTGCGGGATGCCCGCCCGATCCTCGAGTGAGGGCTTGTCGGTGCCGATGTCGAGACCGCGATAGACGGCCGTGGAGTCGCACGAGACGATCTCGCCGCCGAAGGCGCGCGCGAGCTCGACGCCGAGCGCGCTCTTGCCGGTGGCGGTCGGCCCGACGACCGCGACGAGCCCCCGCGTCACGTCAGTGAACGAGGCCGTCGTTGTAACGGAACGTGACCGTGAAGAAGGCGCGGTCGAGGGGATACTCGGCTGGCAGCGGCAGGGTCGGATTGGACATTTTCAGCGCGGTGAGCGCGGAGGTGTTGAACGACCCGATGCCCGACGGCTGCATGATCTGGAGGTCGCGAATCGTGCCGTCCTTCATCACGTAAAACGTGATGACGACCCGGCCCGACTGCGTCTGCGCGTTCATCGGAATGAACCAGTTGCGCTTGACCTGCGACACGAACCGGCGGAGCCAGGGGCCGAACTCGACGCCCTTGGCGTCGAACTGGATATCCGGGTCCTTGTCGGTAAGCCCGCCGCGCTGGTTGTCGAACGTCTCGCCCTGCAGGTAGCGCTGCAGGTTGCGGAATGAATCGCCGAGCGCGCCGCCGGCGGGCCGTGGCCCGGCCGGAGATTCCGGCAGGACCTTGGCGACGGTGTCGGCGGCGGCCGTCGAGGGAGACGTCGGGGCCGTCGCGCCCTCGGGCCCGGCCGGCTTGTCCGCGCGCGCGCCCTCGGTCTTGTCGGGCGTGTCGCCGCGCGAAAACGGCATGGCATTCTGCGCGTCTTTCGGTTGCTCGCGCGTGGCGCTCCGGCGGTCGGCGTCGGAGGCCTCAGGGGGACGAGTGGGCGTAGCCTGACGATCGAGCTTCGGCGCCATCATCACGAAGGTCGCCGGAGGGCGCTGGGGGACGATCGCCGCCGCGCTCGGCGCCGCCGAGAAGGTGAAGGGCGGAAAGAGGACGGCCAGGAGGAAGATCGCGTGAACGACGAGCGACAGCAGGACGCCCTCGCGACGAGAAATCGCGTCAGGCACCCGGGGCGCCTCGGGCCGGTGGTCCTCGAAGTCTAGGAACATGAAAGACTTACCTGAAGTATATCGTCCGTTCAGGGGTTCACGGTTCAAGGTTCGGGCTGTCGCTGGGCCACATACAGGTAGACGACGCCGAGTGTCAGCGGGACTGACCTGACGCCTGAGAAACCTGCGCGCTCGATCATCGCCACAACCGCCTGGTCCGAGCCGAAATCCGCGACCGACGCCGGCAAGTACGAGTACGCCTCGCCGTGCTTGGAGACAGCGCGTCCGACCCTGGGGAGCACGTGCTTGAAGTACGCGCGGTAGAGCCCGCGGATGCCCGGGATCTTCGGGAAGCCGAATTCGAGGATCACGAGCCGGCCACCCGGCCGCAGCACCCGGCGGAACTCTCTCAAAGCGGCGCTGGGGTCGGCGACGTTGCGAAGCCCGAAGGCGACCATCGCGGCGTCGAATGCGGCGTCCGGCAGGGGCAGACACGTGGCATCGCCGCGCGCCAGGCGCACGCGCGCGCCCAGGCCGAGGCGCCGCACCTTGGCGAGGGCGATTCGAAGCATCTCGCCCGCGAAGTCGACGCCGACGACGTCCCCGGCCGAAACGAAAACGAGGTCGGGGGGCGGTTTCCCAATCAGATTGCCCATCTCGCCTGCGTCGGGGGCTGCGC
>JANOGJ010000805.1:0-9505 GCA_031405995.1 Acidobacteriota bacterium | reverse complement strand
CACGCGCCACACTTCGAAAACAACTCCAACGATTGGCCCAACCGAGGACCGTCCCCGGCCGCGCCGGAAGCCGAGGGTAGCGACATGACGACCGAACACAAACCGCGCGGCGGATTCATCGATCGGCTCGAGTGGCAGATCGCCTCCGAGGTGCGCCGCCGCAATCGCGCCGCCGAGGCGCCAGGCTGGATCCCGCGATCGCCGCGGCGGGCGGCGCTCGCCGCCGGTCTGCTGGTGATCGTGTCGATGGGGGCGGGAGGCGCCGTCGTCGCAGCGACGTATCAGGCGAGGGCCAACGAGCAGCGCGATCTGATCGCGGCCGCCATCGAGCTGCGCTTGAAGGTCGCCCAGGCGCGACTTGACGCCGCGCGCGCGGAGCTGGCCGAGGTCCAGAAGCGCGTGGCCACGGGCCTGGACAAACGGGAGGCCCTGGACGTCGCCACCCACAAGATCACCGAGGCCGAGTCGGAGCTGATGACGCTCCGGCTGCAAATCGAGGAGGTGCGGCTGACGGGCCGCGAGCCGCGCCCGGAAATCACGGCGCCGGCCGTGTCAGGCCGCGACTTTGTCGCGCAGCGCCTCGAGACGGAGATCCGCGTCGCGACCGGCGCGCTCGGGTTGGAGCAGACCCGGATGCGAGCCGCGCAGACGCGCTTCGACGTCGGATTGGCGAACGCGACTGACGTCGCGACGGCGCAGGCGCGCCTGGTCGAGATCGAAGCGGCACTGGTCGCGTTGCGTCAGAAGATCGAGACCCGGCGGCGGTTCATATCGGGCGTGATCACCGGCGCGCAGGCGGATCTGCGCGCCCTCGAGGTCGAGGCCGAGCAGCGCGTCCATGCGCTCACACCGAAGCTCGAGCTGGCGCGCAAGCTGCTGCAGCAGGTCGTCACCCGCGCGCAGATTGGCACCTTGGCGCCAGTGGAAGTGGCGCAGGCGCGGCTTCGGGTGGCGGAGATCGAGGCGGAACTCCTTAAGGCCCAACCATCGCGACCTGAAGCCGTCGAACATCCGCGTGCGCGAGGACGGCACGGTAAAAGTGCTGGACTTCGGACTGGCAAAGGCTCTCGCGCCGCCCGCCTCGACGCTCGAGGGATCGGCGGCGTCCACGATCACCAGCCCCGCGATGACGCAGCGAGGCGCGATTCTCGGTACCGCCGCCTACATGTCGCCCGAACAGGCACGCGGCAAGCCTGCGGACAAGCGGGCCGATGTCTGGGCGTTCGGCGTCGTGCTCTACGAGATGACGACGGGGCGCCGTCCCTTCGAGGGCGAGACGGTCTCCGAATCGCTCGCGAGCGTCATGAAGTCGGAGCCGGATTGGACGCACGTCCCGCCCGAGCTGCGGCGGCTGCTTCGAAGCTGCCTGGAGAAGGATCCGAAGAAGCGCCTGCGCGATATCGGAGACTGGCAGCGGCAGCTCGACGACCCGAAGGACGCCAGGCCCGGCGCGCGGAATCGTTCTTGGCCCGCGTGGAGCGTCGCGGCGGTGCTCGCCATTGCGCTGGGCGTGCTGGCGGCCTTGCACTTTCGCGAGTCGGCGCCGCTCGCCGCGCCGATCACCTTTCAGATTCTGGCGCCGGCAACGAACACATTCATGACTGGTCTATCCGTTTCACGCGACGGTCGACGCGTCGCGTTCACGGCAATGGGCGCCGACAAGGTCACGCGCGTCTGGGTGCGGGACCTGGAATTGCTCAACGCGCGCCCAGTCGCCGGTACGGAAGGTACCGTAGGCTCGTCCTGGTCGCCTGATGGACGATCCCTGGCCTTCCGCGTCGGCCGCGCGGTGAAGAGAGTCGCAATTGACGGCGGCCAGGTCCTCACGATCTTCGAAGCGGCGTCGGCTGACATGGTGGGGAGCTCGTCGTGGAGCCAGGACGGTAGCGTCATCGTCGGTGGAGCCCGCTCCGGCGTCATTCGGCGCGTGTCGGAATCCGGCGGCGTCGTCACACCTCTGACGGCGATCGATGTGTCGCGCCGGGAGCTTGCGCACAGCTTGCCGGCGTTCCTGCCGGACGGCCGGCACTTTCTCTATACGCGAGTTGCGGTCGACGAGACCGTTGCCGGCGTCTATATCGGCTCGATCGACCGCAAGCCCGAGGAACAGGACGAGACGCGGCTCCTGGCTGCTGCACACGTGGTGTATGCCGTGACCCGTGGCGGCGCCGGCCATCTGCTGTATCTGCGCCAGGGCACCCTCGTCGCTCATCCATTCGATGCCCCACGGCTGGCGCTCGTCGGAGAGCCCGTGCCTGTCGCAGAGGGTGTCGGCAATACCGGGCCGCTCGGCTTTTTTTCGGCGGGCGCCGGCGTCATCGCGTACCGAACTGGCGCCAGGACGGCGGTGGGAGCGGTTTCGCAGCTGACATGGGTCGACCGGGAGGGCAAGCCGTCGGGCGTCGTGGCCAGCCCGAACACCTTTGACGAAATCTCGCTCTCCCCTGATGGCGCGAAGGCGGCCGTGGTGCTGGGTGGGCTGGTCGATGTCGGCCTTGGCAACTTCGATATCTGGGTCGTCGACCTCGCTCGCGGTGTGTCGCAGCGGCTGACCACTCACGCAGCCGTCGACCGGGCGCCGGTCTGGTCTACGGCCGGCGATCGCCTCGCTTTCTTTTCGGTACGAGCAGCTGTCGCCGATCTCTACACCACCTCGTCGAACGGGACCGGGGAGTCGCTGCTCCTCAAGTCGGACCAGGGGAAGATCCCGACCAGCTGGTCGCGCGATGGGCGCTTTCTCTTGTACTCGGCGAGAGACCCAAAGACGGCCTCTGACATCTGGCTGCTGCCCCTCGGGGGCGATCGAAAGCCCGTGCCGTTGGTGCAGACGGAATTCGCTGAGTCCGAAGCGCGCTTCTCGCCCGACATGCGATGGATCGCGTACACGTCATTCCGATCCTGGCGGGCGGAGATCCCCGTGCAGCCGTTCAATGCGCTGTCTCCGGGATCCTCACCCGGCGAGGCCACGGTCGTGTCGAAGGACGGCGGCCGGCAGGCCCGGTGGCGGCAGGACGGCCGCGAGTTGATCTTCCAGGCTGCCGACGGCTCGATGGTGGCGGTGGGTCTCACCATCGACAAGCAACTGCATGCCGGCGCGCCCACGAAGTTGTTCGTGCCCGCGGGCCTTTACTGGGACGTCACGGCCGACGGCCAGCGGTTCCTGGTGACGATGCCTCCCGCCGACGCGGGACTCGCGCCGATTACGGTGATGATGAACTGGAAGTAGCGGGGCCGTCTTGCCCCGAGCCGTGATCCTGGACAGGGCGCAGAGTCGACTGGTGCGCGGCATTGGCACGACACTCGCGCCGAACTCGGTCCAGACCGAGTTGCCGACGAGCATGCTCTCATTTTTCTCAAGAAAGTACTTGACGGCCTTGGGCGCAACGGTCGCGCGCCGCGCGGGTCGTCCGCCTGACGCACGCCTCGTCGTCTCACGGCTCGGCTCATCCTGTCCGAACCTCTCCCACGTCTTCGACGCGGATCCGATCGGCGATCGCCGTCCAGGCGACGCCAGGCGCCGCGCGGAAACACCCGTGTTATGACCGATCATGCCCATCACATCTCCCACTCATTTCTCGGACCGCGAGTTGCTGGACGCGACCGCGCGCGCCGCCGCGGGCGAACGCCGCGCGACGGTGGAGCTGCTGGTTCTCCTCGCTGAGCTCGACGGCAGCCCGGGCCGCCCGGCAATTCCCGGGGATCCTTGACCAGCTCGCGGAAGGGGCGCTCACGCTCACGACCGTGGCGCTCCTGCGGCCGCACCTCACACGCGAGAACCATCAGCGGCTCTTGGCTGATGCGCGTCACAAGACGAAGCGGGATGTCGAGCATCAAATCGCCTGCCTCGCCCCGAAGGCTGACGTGACGACGGTCCTTCGGAAGGTCCCGTCGGTCGCAACGACCGAGGCGCCCGCTCTAAATTTAGTCGCGCTGGCCGAAGCTGCTCCGCCGGTTGTCGCAGTTGTGGTCGGGGCTCCGCAGGTGATGGCCCCCGTTGCCCCATCCCCGAGAGCCGCACTCACGCCGCTCGCGGCCGATCGCTACGTGCTGAAAGTCACGATGCTGGTCGCCGACCTCGAGCGACGACGCATGGCCGAGGTGCTGCGTCCTCGGCTTGAGCCGATCAGCGGAAGCGCATCACGTGGAGGGACCCGGCATGTGCCGGCCGCGATGAGGCGCGCCGTCTGGCGTCGCGACGGGGGCCGGTGTGCCTTCGAAGGTCCGCACGGCCGCTGCCGCGAGACAGGCCGCCTGGAGTTACATCACGTCGTCCCGTTTGCGCGGGGCGGTCCGACGACCGTGGCTAATCTCGCGCTGCGCTGCCGCGCGCACAACGCCTATGAGGGCGACCTGGCCGGCCTTGCGCCCGCAAGGCATCCTTGAGTTGACGCGTTGTCACTTCGTGTGTCACGCACCTCCGCGGCCGCCGGCGAAGTAACCTTGCACCATGCCGACACGCAAGAAGCCCGTTCGCCGGAAGAAGGCCGCCGCCTCTTCG
The DNA here is from genome assembly GCA_031405995.1 of Acidobacteriota bacterium. Lineage (GTDB taxonomy): Bacteria > Acidobacteriota > Vicinamibacteria > Vicinamibacterales > SCN-69-37 > JANOGJ01. The sequence goes on along the minus strand of JANOGJ010000805.1, from coordinate 5,007 downwards.
CTGGGTCTTTCCGCCCGCGACACCGCCCACGTCGAGTCGGCTGACCTCGCGAAGATCGCGTCGGCGATCGAATCGGACGGCGGCGCCGTCCTCGCCCGGTATCGCGACCCGGTCGGCGGCAAGCCGTTGCTCCTCGCCTCGCTGCCGGTCGAGAAAGTCGAACCCACGCCGTATCACTTTATCAACGCGACGCCTCGGACGCTCACGTCAAGCGCCTGATGCGCGTCGTCGAGAAGATCGGCCTCTTTCTCGACCCCATCAGCGTCATTCACAAGGACGCGGGGTACTGGACGCCGAACGGCAACCATCGGCTGCAGGCCATGCGGCGGCTCGGCTTTCGCGCGATTACGGCGCTCGTCGTGCCCGACCCGGAGGTGGCGTTCAAGATCCTGGCGCTCAACACCGAGAAGGCGCACAACCTTCGCGAGAAGTCGCTCGAGACGATCCGGATGGCTCGCGCGCTGGCGGGGACGACCGACGCCGCCGAGGCCAGCTACGCCTTCGAGTTCGAGCAGCCGTCGTTCCTCACGCTCGGCGTGTGCTACGAGGACCGGCCGCGGCTCAGCGGCGGGGCCGCAAGGTCCTGAAGCTCGACGATGCGGTGGCGGCCGTCGTCGAGAAGCTCAAAGCGAAGGGCCTCACGAGTGCGTACCTCAAGGCGTTTGTCGTGGCGCGCGTGAACTACACGCGGTTCGTCAAGGCGCCGGCGATCGACTTCGACGAGGCGCTCGACAAGATCACGGCGAGCGCGCAGAAGTTCAACGTGGAGAACGTGAAGCAGGACGACGTCGCGAAGGCCGGAGGGCCGGCGGACGAGGAGTAGGAGCTTGCTGAAACACTGTCTAACGCGTGCGATTCGATCGTCGACCGTGACGTTGTCGTCCGACATGAATGGCTCGGCCATCCCCACCCCCGGCACCCGCGTGACAAAGCCGGCCTCCTGGTTTACTCTGCCCTCAGGCGTGCAGGCCGCCTCCCGTCCGCGGCAAGGACCGAGTCCACATGAGATTGACTGCAAGCGAAGCCGGTCGTGCACACGAACCTCCTTCGCCCGAGCCAGCGGACCCCGGGCGTGTCAGGAGGCTCGTCATGTCCGCACGCAGACTGCCCGTTCGACCCGACCTCGATCAGCTCAAGAATCAGGCGAAGGACTTGCTGAAGGCCTACCACGATGGCCACGCAGAAGCGGTGGCTTATTTCGCCGAACTCCATCCGGACGCAGCCGGCGCCCATCGCGCCAAACTCGCCGACGCGCAGTTGGTGCTCGCGCGCATCTACGGCGCTTCCAGCTGGGCACGCATGGTCCAGTGCTGCCAGCTCATCGACGCCATCTGGGACGACGACCCGGACACGGTGCGCCGGCTGGTGACGGCCAATCGGCATCTGTTGACCGAGAACGCTGGCATCGGCAACGACAACTGGGGACCGCCGATGACCTACGCGGCCAATCTGGGCCGTGACCGCATCATTCGACTGCTCTATGACCTGGGCGCACGGGATCTCAGGCCGGCACTCGGTCGCGCCGTGCTGCAGAGCCAGATCGAGACCGCGACGATGCTGAATGAGATGCTCGGCAATCCCGCGCCGCCAGAGGGTGTACTCGGCGGGGCCGCGTATACCTTGAGCGTACCCGGCACCGAGTTCGTGTTCCGGCGCGGATGCAAGATTCGCCAGGGCGCCGGCACGCCCGTGGAGACCGTGATTGGATCCGACAGCCGCCGGCCGGCCGACAAGCGCCGCATTCTGGAGCTGTACGCCGAACACGGTTACATCTACCCGGACACCGCGATGATGGCGTTTCATCGCGGACGGTTCGATTTGCTCGAACGGCATCTGGCGCGCGATCCGCAGCTCTTGTCGCGGACGTTTGCCATCGGCGAGATCTTTCCGCGGGACGTCGGCTGCAATCAGGCTCCGTACGAGGCGATGGGCACGCCGGTCGACGGCGGCACACTGCTGCACCTGGCGGTGTACTGGGATGAGCTCGACATGGCGGAGTGGCTGCTGGCGCAAGGCGCCGATCCCAACGCGCGCGCGGCCATGGATGCCGACGGCTTCGGCGGGCACACGGCGCTCTTTGGTTCCGTCGTATCGCAGGCGGGCTTCTGGATCAACTACCCGCGCGTCCAGCCGCCGAAGACCGGCGACGCGCGATTCACCGAGCTGCTGCTCGCGCGCGGCGCCGATCCGAACATACGGGCGTCCATCCGCATGCGTCTCGGGGAAGGTCACGGCGACACACGCGTCCGCGAGTTCCGTGACGTCACGCCGCTGTCGTGGGGCCGCCGGTTCTCGCTCGAGCAGGTGCCGACCGACAAGCATCGCGAAATCCTGTTCGTCAACGCTGAGGCGATGCGCGTGCTGGAGGCCCACGGCGGACACGAATGATCGGCGCCGCTACGGGCCACGCTCGCGGGCGAGCTGCGGAAGCAGGGGCGACTCGTGGCGCTGACCGGCCAGCCGTTGCGCGTGCTCGACCTCCTGGCCTCGAACGCCGGACACGTCGTTACGCGCGACGAGATCCAGCGTGCGATGTGGGGCGAGGACACGCACGTGGATTTCGAGGCGGGCCTGTCGACGTGCATCAACCAGGTTCGATCGGCACTCGGAGACCGGGCTGGTTCGTCCCGGTTCATCGAAGCACTGCCGAAGCGAGGGTACCGATTCGTCGCGCCCGTGGCGCTGGACACTGGCAGCTGGCCGACGGCGCCAGACACCGAGGCCGTCGTCGTCGAGCGTCAGGCTCGACGCTACTGGCCGACCGTCGCCGCAGTGGCCGCGCTCATCAGTGTGACGGCGGTGGCGACGACCTGGCCCGCCCCGCAGGCGCAGCCGTTGCCGAACCCGGCCGGCGTTCCGGCGGCTTCCGTCCCCGCGCGGCCAATCCCCGTGGCCGTTCTCCCAGTCATGCTCGACAAGAGGTTGTCGACAATGGAGCCGCTCGCGGCTTCGCTCACTGAGGCGCTCATTGGCGCGCTCGTCACCGAAGCCGGCCCGATCCTGAAGGTCGCTGGTACCTGCTGCGCGAAATCCAAGCCAGCGAACATTCTCGCTAGCGCAGCCGCTTCGCGGCCCGGCTCAACCGATCGTCAAAGCTCGAAAACTCAATCTCGTCGTCCGTTCGCTCGAGGACCTGCTGAAAGGACGCGAGGTGGATGCTGTCGAGCGCGCGGAGGCCGTGCGCTTCTGCAAGGTCTGCGGCGGTCGTCAGCAGCTGGGCGTCGGGCGCCACTGTCACGAAGCTCGACCAGTCCTCTTCGAACCGGCCCTTCGCCTGTCGCGCACCCGACGGCGTCAGGCGCCGCTCGCGGCGCGCGCGCATCAAGGCCGCGCGAACCTCGACGAACGCCACCGCCGAGGTCACGACCGTTGTCGCGCCATTCATGAGGCGTTCCATCTCTTCCGAGCCCGGTTCCACTACATAGATCTTGACGAGCGCGCTGCTGTCTGCGTAGAGGGTCACTGGCGATCTTCGATGATCATCTCGGAAACGGTCTTGCCACGGCCGCGCAGGCGGACCGGTTTCCAGGGCCCCGTGGGCTTGCCGCCGTTCCAGGAGGCCTTCCCCTCGGCCACCATGCGATGGGCCCACTCGACGCCAGGCCGGCCGGTCGCGGGTTGGAGCGTGGCGACGACCCTGCCGCGGTCTGTGACCGAGATGGTCGCGCCCGCGCGTACGCGCCTGAGATAGCTGCTGAGATGGGCCTTGAGCTCCCGCACGCCGACGGTCATGTGACTACTCTACCACGGTCGATGTAGTCACCACTCTAACGCATGAAAGACACCTTCACCGTCATGGACACTTCCGTCGGCACGCCGTTCAGCGTGGTGGGCGTGAAGCGCCACTGGCGGACGGCCTCGAGCGCCGCCGCGTTGAGCAGCGGCACACCCTGGACGACGCGTGCACCGGCGACACTCCCGTCCCGCGTGATGACGGCCTCGATGTAGATGTCACCCTCAAGGCCGGCCGCGTTCGCGTCTGCGGGATATACCGGCGTAACGTCGAGGATCTTGCGAGGCTCCCGAATCGATCCGCCGACCCGTATCGGGGTCGCGACATTCACGTCCGCCGGCCGTGGCGGCTGACTCACGGCAAGCGGAGCTGGCGCACGCACGTGCACTTCCTCTGCAAGCGAGCCAATGGCCATTTCGAAGGTGACCGCCGACTTCGAACCCGCCTTGACGTTCACCGAGCCCCGGGCGGTTCTGAATCCACTCAACGACAGCGTCAAGCCGTATTCGCCGGCCGAAAGCTGGGCGAGCTCGAACTGACCACGCGGGTTCGAGAAGACGCTTCCTGGCGCGGCAGGCGCAGCCGCCGACACCGTGATGGTGACCCCGGGGAGGACGCCACCGTGCATGTCGGTGACGCGTCCTTCAATGGTTCCGGGGCCGGTTTGCACGACACCCGGGACCTGCCATATCGCAACAACAGCGAGCGCACTCAACAGGGATCGCATGGGTTCCTCCAGCGGGATTAGACACCACTAATCCCCAGACGGACGTACCCGCCAGCTACGCCTTCGAGTTCGAGCAGCCGTCGTTCCTCACGCTCGGCGTGTGCTACGAGGAGCGGCCGCGGCTCAGCGGCGGCGCGTATCAGTCGATTCTCCGGCGGACGGACGACTTCCTCGACGCGCCGATGTCGAAGGCGCTCAAGGAGCGCGAGCGGCGGGGGCGCAGGATCCTGAAACTCGACGATGCGGTGGCGGCCGTCGTCGAGAAGCTCAAAGCGAAGGGCCTCACGAGTCCTTACCTCAAGGCGTTTGTCGTGGCGCGCGTGAACTACACGCGGTTCGTCAAGGCGCCGGCGATCGACTTCGACGAGGCGCTCGACAAGATCACGGCGAGCGCGCAGAAGTTCAATATCGAGAAGGTGAAGCAGGACGACGTCGCGAAGGCCGGAGGGCCGGCCGACGAGGAGTAGCGCACGTCGACCTACCAGAACACTTCCCCACGCTGGACGGGTAACCACCTTTGCACGTAACCGGCCGGGTCGCCTAACGC
>JANOGJ010000004.1:0-2474 GCA_031405995.1 Acidobacteriota bacterium | reverse complement strand
CCAAGGAGTCCGCCGAGATCAATCGCCGCTACGTGACCGAGACGCTCGGCCTGATCGTGTAAGGAGTGCCCACCATGGACCGCCGTGACGTACTTCGGAAACTGACGACGGGCGCCGCGCTGCCGCTCGTCGGGTCGCTGTTCCCCGCCGAACTTCTCGCCTGGGGCCGAGAGGTGCACGCCTCGATCGGCGCGGTTCCGCAAGCCGGTGCAGTCTTGCTCTCGGCCCAGACGCTGCGGATTCTCACTCCCGCCTGCGAGCGCATTATTCCTGCGGACGACACGCCTGGCGCCACGGCGGCTGGCGTACCCGCCTTCATCGGGCACATGCTCGCGAACTGGTACGACGAGCCTGAGCGCGCGCGCGTCATCGCCGGGCTCGAATCGCTTGATGCGGTCAGCCGCACGCGTCACGGCCGGCCATTTGGCGCGAGCTCGAGCGCGCAGCAGGACGCGCTGCTCGTCGAGTTGGATCGCGAAGGGCCGGACCATTGGTTCGGCACGGTGAAGTACCTCACCATCTGGGGCTACTACACGTCGGAGATCGGCGTCGTGCGCGAGCTGGGCCAGGTGTCGCACGGGGGCCGCTACGACGGGTGCGCGCCCTACACACCGAGGACGCGCGCCGCCTCGGAGAACGGACGGGCGTCATGACGCAGGCCGGGACTCGCGACTACGACGCCATCGTGATCGGATCGGGCATGACCGGCGGTTGGGCCGCCAAGGAACTGACCGAGCTTGGCCTGCGCACGCTCGTGCTCGAAGCGGGCCGGCCGGTCGTGCCGTCCACGGATTACTCCGAGCATCGACCGGTTTGGGAGATGCCGTTTCGCGGACGCGGCGATCGCCGCTACGTGAACCGGCGCCAGGCGATGCAGCGCAACTCCGTCTCGTTCGACGAGGGGAGCCATCGGTTCTGGACCGACGACGTGGACAACCCGTACACGACACCGGAGGGAAAGCCCTTCCACTGGTTCCGGGCGCGGCAGGTCGGCGGCAAGTCCACCATCTGGGGCCGGCAGGTGTATCGGTGGAGCGACCTGGACTTCGAGGCCAACGCGCGGGACGGCATGGCCGTCGACTGGCCGATTCGCTACCGGGACATCGGGCCGTGGTACGACCGCGTGGAGTCGTTCATCGGCGTGAGCGGGCAGCGCGAAGGGTTGGCGCATTTGCCCGACGGCCCGTTTCTGCCGCCGATGGCGATGAACTGCGTCGAGGCGCATGTCGCTGAGCGCATCCGCGCGTCGTTTCCCGGCGAGCGGTTGATGACGATTGGGCGGGTCGCGGTCTTGACCGCGCCCCACAACGGCCGCGCCGCCTGCCACTACTGCGGGCCGTGCCAGCGCGGGTGCATCACGCGGTCCTACTTCAGCGCCCTGAACGCGACGCTTCCTGCCGCCGAGGCCACCGGGCGCATGACGCTCAGGCCCTTCAGCGTCGTGCGACACCTGACCGTCGATCCGTCGAGCGGCAAGGTGTCCGGCGTCCACGTGATCGACGCGCAGACGCGAGCCTCAGTCGAGTTCCGCGCGCGTGTCGTGTTCCTCTGCGCGTCGGCGATCGAGAGCGCCCGGATCCTGCTGAACTCGCGCACGCCGCAGCATCCCGGAGGGCTGGCCAACTCGAGCGGCCAGGTCGGCCGCAACATCATGGACCACATCAAGAACGCCGGCGCGAGCGGCCGGTTCGACGGGTGGGCCGATCGCCGGGCCGTGGGCGACCGGCCGAACGGGATCTACGTGCCCCGATTTCGCAACGTCCGATCGCGTCACGCGGACTTCGTCCGCGGCTATGCGTTCCAGGGCGGCGCCAGCCGCCAGGGCTGGCAGGCGCGCATCCGCGAGCCCGGCATCGGCGTCGGGTTGAAGCAACGCCTCACCGACCTGGGCCCCTGGACGATGAATCTGGGTGGGTTCGGCGAGATGCTGCCGAACGAAGCCAACCGATGCACGCTGCATCCCACGTTGGTGGACGCCTGGGGGATTCCGACGCTGCACATCGACTGCGCGTGGGGTCCCAACGAGCTGGCCATTCGGAAGGACATGAGCGTGACGGCGGCCGAGATGCTCGAGAAGGCCGGGGCGAAGCAGGTGCAGCCGCACGCGAACGCCACCACCCCGGGCGGCACCAATCACGAGATGGGCACCGCGCGCATGGGACGGGATCGACGGACCTCGGTCTTGAACGGGTGGAACCAGGCGTGGGATGCGCCGAACCTCTTCGTCACCGACGGGGCGTTCATGACGTCGAGCGGCAACCAGAACCCGTCGCTCACCTACATGGCGCTGACGGCGCGGGCGTGCCATTACGCGGTTGAAGAGCTGAAGCGCGGCAACTTGTAGCCGCTGTCCGTCAGCCTCGTCGTGTGGCCGCCCGGGGGCGCCGCCACCACGGTTCGCGCCCCCCCGCCAGCACCAAAACGTTTTGGTGGCACCCGGCCCCAAACCCCCAACCCACGAGCCGCCCGAGCGC
>JANOGJ010000727.1:0-3864 GCA_031405995.1 Acidobacteriota bacterium | reverse complement strand
CGAAGCACGGCTCGAGACCCCCATGGAAGCCGAAGGGCTCCGCCCCGGCGTGGAAACCCAAGGGCTCAGCCCCAGCGTGGAAGCCGGCGCGCAAGCACGATGGATCCTCGCCATCATGGAAGCCGGCGTCGTCGTCGCGGCCGGCGCCCGCGTGGAAACCCAAAGGCTCAGCCCCGGCCTGGAAACCTAAAAGCTCCGCGCCGTCGTGGAAACCTAAGGGATCCGCAACCGCATGGAAGCCGGCATCCAAGTCCGGGTCGGCGCCCTCGTGGAAACCCAAGGGGTCGACGCCCTCGTGGAAGCCGGCATCAAAATCCGGTAGGAAACCGTTTGGTGCCGGCCGGCCGTTCAGACCGAAGGGCAAGCCATTTGGGGCAGGCTCGAGGCCGCCAGGTGGCCGTCCTGGAAGGCCATTCAAACCCAAGAACAGACCGTAACAATGGCCTGTTATGTTGTTAGACCAAATATATTCTGTTAATTGACCAATTTGAGGGATGGCGCGAAGAAGAAGGCCGCGATTTCCGCCCGCAGTTGTCCAACCGATTCGGCTGAATTGATCTTCACGCGAAGCTGCGACCCGCCTTCGAGGCCCTTCGTGTACCAGGACCCGAGCGCCCTCAGCTTGTTGACCACCCAGCGTTCACGGCTCCGTCCGGCCGCCGGACCAGACGACGTCGTGCCAGGCGCGGCATGCCGAAAGCCAGTCGTTTCATCGACGCCTTCCTGGAGCAGGAGGTCGATGTACTCCAGGAGGAACCGGCCACGCTCCTCGAGCGACGCGGGCTCGGGCGTCAACCCCCGAATGGCGGCGGCCGACTGACTGAAGATCCACGGGTTCCGGAGCGCCCCGCGGCCGATGAGCACGCCCGCCACACCCGATTGCTCCAGCCGGGTGACCACCTGGTCCGGTTCCACGCAGTCGCCGGACCCAAAGACCGGAATGGTCAGGTCACGCGCGATCCGGCCAATCAACTCCCAGTCCGATTCACCGGAGTACGACTGCGCGGCCGTCCGTCCGTGCACCGCGACGGCGGCGGCGCCGGCGTCCTCGACGAGCCGGGCCAGCCGGGGCGCGTTGATCTGCTGATCGTTCCAGCCCGCCCGCATCTTCACCGTGACGGGAATGCGCACCGCCTTGACCATCGCGGCGACGACGCTCGCCGCGTGCTCGGGCTCGCGCATGAGACTACATCCGGCGGAGTGCTTGGCAATCTTCGGCACCGGGCATCCCATGTTGATGTCGACGATGTCGGCGCCCATGCCCTCGACGATTTTCGCGGCCTCCGCCATCACGTGCGGCGTGCCGCCGAAGATCTGAATGGAGACGGGGCGCTCTTCCTCGGTGTATTCCGCGTACTCGAGCGTCCGGTCGATGCCGCGGACGAGGCCCTCCGAGCTGACCATCTCGCTCACGACCAGCCCGCACCCGCCGCGGCGCTTGACCAGCCGGCGGAACGCCGTGTCGGTCATGCCCGCCATCGGCGCGAGCGCGATGGGGTGGTCGAGGGTGAGAGAGCCGATCTTCACTTCGCGCGGTCTTTCTGGGCCTTTTCGTACATCTGCCGGTAGGTCTCGTCCTTCCACTCGATCAGGGCCTGTCCGCGCAGTTTCTCGATGTGCTTCCTGGTCTCGCCGTCGATGCGCGCGTCGTAGATGCGCTGATTCACGTTCTGGCGCACTTTGTCGAACGGCTCAATCGTCTCAGCCGTCTTGGACTCGAGCTTGAAGATCGTGTAGCCCCGCGCGTTGCGGACCGGCTCGGTGATCTCTCCCGCCTTGAGCTGGGCCACGAGCTTCGCGAGCGTCTCGGCCAGCTCGGTGACGACCACGGGGCCGATGAGGCCGCCATTCGCCTTGGACCCGGCTTCGGACACCTCGGCGACGAGCTTGGCGAAATCCTCGCCTTTCATCGCCCGATTGCGGGCCTCGTCCACCTTCGCCTTCGCCGCGTCGGCGGTGGCCGCGTTGAACACCGCTTGCCCGGCCTGTGTCGAGACGGGCACCTCAACGAACAGCTCGCGCAGCATGATCGTCGCCGGCTTCATGAACTCGTCAGGATGCGCTTTGTAGTACTGGCGGGCCTCCTGGTCGGTCACCGTCATGTTGCGCATGATCTCGTCACGCTGCACGGACTGCCGCAGGTACTGCCGCTCCAGGTTCTGCCGCAACTCGTTCAGCGTCATGCCGCTTTGCGCCAGCGCCACCTTGAACTGCTCCTCGTCGAGCCGGTTCTCCTTCTTGATGTTCTCAATGGACTGCTTGAACAGCGCGTCTGAAAAGGTCCCCCCCAACTCGCGGCCGCGCTGGACGAGCAGCAGCTCGTCCACCATGTCCACCAGGATGCCGGGGGTCACCTCGGCGAGCGCCTTGACCAGAACCTCGTCGTTCTGCAAATCCAGGACGCTGCGGACCTGCTTGTTCTGGTCCCTAAGCGCGTCCACCTGCTTCGCCTCGAGATCGGTCTGGGTGAAGATCTCGCCGTTGACCTTGACGATGATCCGTTGAATGACGCCGCCCTTGCGCTGGGCCGGGGCGGCAGTCGGGGCCTGGGCGGCGGGCACGGCGACAGGGAGCAGGATGGCGGCGAGGACAATCGTGCCGAATCTCATTGCAGGAATTCTCCGGCGGCGACTTCGCCGCAACTGTCACGGAATCAGTATCTTAGCTTGCCACCAGCGACTGGCTCAACTGCTCGAGTAGCTGCTCGACCCGGTCGAACACGCGCTCAGCAAGCGCCTGGTCCGCAGGCGTCTCGGCCAGCATGGCCTCTCGGCTGAACCCGGGAGCGACCTCGGCTTTGGCCCGGGACGTCCACCAGGAAACGAGGTCGGGGCTCGTTTTCTGACCCTCTCCACGGAAAACGAGCCCCGACCTCGTTTTCCCAACCCCCGACGTCTTAGACAGATCCAGCCTCAAGGTGGCCGGAGGCGTCAGCGTCAGGTCACCCCGGCTTTCCATGAGCCGAAGCAGCAGGGTTGGGTCCACGCGGGCGTCCGGCCTGAACTTCAGGACGACGATCTCGCCCTCCCGGTCGATTCGGTCGAGGCCGATGCGGTCCGCCTGCAGCCGCAGCCGGGCGAACCGGGCCAGATTGGCCACGCTTGGCGGAGGCGTCCCATAGCGATCCCGCAGTTCCTCGAGGAAGGCCGAGACCTCATCCAGGCTGCGGGCGCTGGCCATCCGCCGGTACGCCGTCAGCCGCTGGTTCATGTCCGGGACGTAGTCGGCGTCCAGACGAAGGTCGAGCCGCAGGTTCACGACCGCGCGCCGGTCGTCCTCCAGGTCCTCGCCCTTCAGCTCGCGGACCGTTTCCTCGAGCAGCTTCACGTACATGTCGAAGCCAATGGCCTCGATGTGTCCGCTCTGCTCGCCGCCGAGCAGGTTGCCCGCGCCGCGAATCTCGAGGTCGAGCGCGGCGATGCGGAATCCGCTGCCGAGATCGCTGAACTCACGAATCGCCGCCAGCCGGCGCCGCGCCACCGGCGACAGCGCCTCCTCGGTGGGAATCAGAAGATAGGCATACGCCCGTCGATCGGATCGCCCCACGCGCCCGCGCAGCTGGTAGAGCTGCGCGAGGCCGTACCGGTCGGCGCGATTGACGATGAGCGTGTTCGCATTCGGAATGTCGAGGCCGTTCTCGACGATCGTCGTGGCGACGAGGATGTCGAACTTGTGCGCCACGAAGTCCACCATCGCGCGTTCGAGTTCCTCTTCGCTCATCTGGCCGTGGGCGACAGTGACCCGCGCCTCCGGCGCCAGGCGCTGCACCATCGCAGCCACCGAGAAGATGGACTCCACGCGGTTGTGCACGAAGTAGACCTGGCCGCCGCGCTCCAGCTCGGTCTTGATGGCGCGCGCGACGAC
>JANOGJ010000639.1:0-9164 GCA_031405995.1 Acidobacteriota bacterium | reverse complement strand
AACAAATGTTTGGTATGTAAAAGCACAGATGATGATGACGCAAAGCACCTAGAACCCAGGCGACCGTACCGTCGGGGTTGATGCTCCGGGCTACTTGGCCGAGTGGGTACTCCGGCGTAGCTGTGTCCTTCAGTGTGCCCCACGAATACGTTGAGACGGTCGCTCTAAGGTAGGCGTCCTTGGCCAACCCCACGTTGCCGTGGGCATCCGGTTCAAACCAAACCGGGATGTCATTCGTCGTTCGCTGGGTCATGAACCCGGTTGCGAAGGCGTATTCGTAACTCGTCGTGAACGACCTGTCGTCTACCGTCACGGTCTCCAGTTTGGTTCTGCGAATTGGCCCCAGATCCGCAGCGAAGTTGTACTCGTACTCTCGCGCAGTCTCGCGCGTCATGTCGCCAGATTCGGTCACCATCGAGGGCCGGTGGTAGTCGCTGTAGTGATGGGCGCTGTCGTCCGATTCGTAGCCGTACGTCGCGGTGTAGGCCTTGCCCTCCTGAATGGTCCGCGCTTCACTGATGACGAGTTCCCCTCCGGCGACCTCGCGGTACCGTTTCTCGGTGTAGTCCACCTCGCTTCGCGCGATCTCCGTGCCATTGTCAAACAGAGTCTTCCGACTGAGCAGCCAGGTCTGAGTATTTGGAGCTTGAATGTGCCGGTACTCAATGCGGCGCCCGTTGGGACCATCGACGTAGTTGATCTTTGTGTCGTAGTTGTAGTGAAACTGCCACGTTCCGCCAACGATGCTTGGTCCGCCTGTGGTGCGAGTTGAAACGACCGGGTGGGTCCATCCGTCCGGGGTCGTTAGCGATTCAAAGACATACTGCACGTACCCACCCGACGGCGTCGTCACTTTGAGTCCATTGGTGGGGTAGTCGACCTGCCACGCCGGACCGATTGGCGGTGAGATGGTGCGTAGCCGCACGGATGGATCGACGTATTCCCAGGTGTACGTCCACACTCGGGGTCCGCTGCCGTCGTTGTAGACCATCGTCGCCGGAACAAGGGCGAGATTCGGGTTAGAGCTGTAGGTGAAGCTAACAGTGCGCGTTTCACCGGTGCCGATACCAAGGGCTTGCTGGACGGAGGTCATTCGAAAGGGACGCTGATCGGGTGAACTTGGAAAGGGCGGTTCCCATGTTGGCGTGATTGAGTTGCCGAATGCGTCGTGTACTTCCAGCAGCATGACGCCACCGCTAGGATTGCCTTGCTCGTATGTTGCAGACCAACCGTTGGTCATCTTCAACGTGCGCGTCGCCGTGCTGAACCGCCAAAAGGCGGTCGTGACGTGCTCCGTCTCCCCTGAGGTGCTTGACACGGGGAAGGTCCGGTGGACGCTGCCGTCACCCATATACAGTTCTGGATAGAAACTGCCCCCTTCTGCGGGATTGGCTGGCGTCGGATGGCCAATCCGGATTGGCACGCCTGCGAGGCCCAGCTTCCACCCGTTGAACGTGAGCGAGCGCGTGTACGCCCGGACAAACCGCAGATCCATCCCTGCGTTGCCAGGTAGGGCAAGATCCTCGAAAGTCAGATTGAGCGTGCCCAGAATCATGTCGACGCGCTCGAAGCTGAGCTGACTGAAATAGCCCCGTTGGGCTTGCAGTCCCGTTGCTGCGAATGACGTCGGTGGTGCCTGGGCACTACCTCGCGCGTGGACCAAGGCCACGACCGCCAGGCCGACGACCACCGCAGTACGCACATGCCGGAATGGGAACCGCTGAGAACGATTCACAGGACACCTCATGAGGTCACCGCGGGATCCGAAGCACGTGCTGGGATCGCGCGGAGTATTGAAGGGCACCTTTATGCGACCGGAGTGGGGGCCGAACGAGAATCGCATCATGGCGGGACCCCAATGGCAGATGTGCTGCCCGACCTCAAGCAAGAGTCATACCTCGCTATGCGCGTCGTTATAGTGGCGCGCCGCAACGAATGCGTCGAAAGCGGACGGAGCTCGCGCGGATTCTCGCGCGCATCAGCGAAGTTTCGCGCTATCCCACGCGCAACTGAATTGTGATGAAACGGCGGCGCGACACGCCGCGAGCGATCGGCGCCGACATGACACGAACGGACAGGGACGGACACGAACTGACTCCAAGTGACTTGAGCGACAGCCATTGACGTCGCGGGTTGCCTGTCCATCTGCCGGCGTTACCGAGTCGTCACGCGAAGGCACCCTACCTCTCAACTGCCGGGTATGCGGCGGAGTCGGACCCTTGGTGTCGCCGATTGGACCGCCGCAATCCCTCGCCGCACGCAGACTTGGAAGTGCCCGCACTGCCACGAGCAGAACTCCGGGCAGTTGCCGGGAAGTGTTTCGTGGGTGCTGCCACGACAGGTGGACCCGAAGCGGTGAAAAAGGTCCCAGAAGTGAGGATAGGTCTGGCACCCACAAGCCTGGAGAACAAGTGCGAAGAGTGCGGGTCGGCCGTTTTCAGGCCATGTCGCATACGTCGGCCGGCGGTTGTGCGAACACTTGAGCGAAAAAACTAACTCCTCTTTTCAATTCTCCTGTCCGGCACCAGCCACATCAATGCCACGCCGATGCAGAGGCCGATGGTGAGCGGCGGCCAGACGGCTGCCGCTGTGATCGCCGCCGTGTAGATCACGACTGAAGCCTTGCCCTTGAAGTCGCGGCCGAGCGCTACGGCGACTCGTGAGTGCTTGCCGTTGGCCCCGAGCAGCGCGATCGTCATCAGGCCGTAGCCGACGGCCGCCAGCAGATGCACGAGCGCGTACACCGCGACCGGCACGGGCTGCAGTCCCTGCTCGCCGACCCAGGCCGTCACGTACGGCACGAGCGAGAGCCAGAAGAGAAGATGCAGGTTGGCCCACAGCACCCTGCCATTGATCTTGTCGACGATGTGGAACAGGTGGTGATGGTTATTCCAGTAGATGCCGAGCATGACGAAGCTCAGTGCGTAAATCGCGATGTGGGGCCACTCGCGCAGCAGGGCGCGCCAACTGGCGTCCTCGGGCTGGGCCAATTCCAGCACCATGATCGTGATGAGGATCGCGATGACCCCGTCGCTGAACGCCTCGAGTCGTCCCTTCGTCATGACGCACTATGATAACGGGCGATGAATCAACTCGCCCAGGACCTTTCGCGCCTGCTCGTCCGTGAACTCGAAGGCTTCCGCCGCGAGATCGAACTGTTCCCTGACGATGAGTCCGTCTGGAAGACCACGGCCGGCGTGACGAACTCGACCGGGAACCTGGCGCTGCACGTCGCCGGCAACCTCCAGCATTTCGTCGGCGCCGTGCTCGGCCGCACGGGCTACATCCGCGACCGCGACGCCGAGTTCAACCGGCGATCGGGCTCGAAAGTCGAGCTGATTGCCGGGATCGACGCCGCGATCAAGGCCGTGCGCGAGACGCTGCCGTCGCTCCCGGCCGCCCGCCTCGACGAGCCGTATCCCGAAGCCGTGATGGGCACGACTGTGCGCACGGGGTTCTTCCTCTGCCACCTGGCCACCCACCTGGCTTTTCACCTGGGACAGGCGGGCTACCTCCGCCGCGCGCTGACGGGCGACGCGCGGACGAGCGGCGCCGTGCCGGTGCGGGTGCTGGCCGAGTAGGGTGGGCCCGCGTACTGCTATGCTGGGGCGCTTTTCTGCACCAACTCAGCCCAGGGGAGAACCGCCGTGCTGTCGGGGATGGTGGGCCATTACCGCGTCGTGTCGGCGATCGGCGCCGGCGGCATGGGCACCGTTTATCAGGGCCTTGACACCCGCCTGAACCGCCCGGTCGCCATGAAGGCGATCGCGGATCGCCGCAAGGACGACGCGACCGCGATCCGGCGGCTGCGCGCCGAGGCGCTTTCCGCCGCCGCCCTCGACCATCCTTATATCTGCAAAATCTACGAGCTCGTCGAAACCGACACCGAGACGCTCATCGTCATGGAGTTCGTCGAAGGCGAGACGCTGGCCGCCCGGCTCAAGCGGGGCCCGATTCCCGCGGCCGAAGCCCTTCATCTCGCGAGCGAGATCGCCGAGGGACTCGCCAACGCGCACGCGCACGGGATGGTGCATCGCGACGTCAAGCCGGGCAACGTCATGGTGACGCCGCACGGACACGTCAAGCTGCTCGACTTCGGGCTGGCGCAGACGGCGATGTCCGGGGCGAGCGTGACGAAGACGACGACCGGCGATCCGTTCGCTCGCGCGGGCACACCGGCCTACATGTCGCCCGAGCAGGTCGTCGGCCGCCCGGTGTCCACGCAATCCGATCTCTTCTCGTTCGGCGTGCTCCTCTTCGAGTGCCTGACGGGCCAGACGCCGTTCGACGGCGACGATTCGTTCTCGCTCTCGACCAACATCGTGTCGGCGCCGCCGAAGAAGCTGGAGGCGCTGGCGCCGGACACGCCGGCGGCGGCCGTCGCGATTGTCAACGCGTGTCTGGCGAAGGAGCCGGCGAGTCGCCCCGCAGCCGCAGCGGTGGCTGCGGATCTGAAGCGCCTCGCCGAGCAGTCGGTGTCGGGCGCACAGGGCTTGGCCGCGGCATTGCGCGCACCGTGGGGTTTCAAGCAGGTCGCGGTCGTGGCGGTCGCGCTGGCCGGCGCGGGTCTTGCGGCGGCGTGGGCGATTCGCGAGTGGCGATCGGGCGGGCCCGCCAGCGTGTTGCGCGAGCAGCAGTTGCTCGTCGGGTGGCCGAGCGAGGAGTCGGAGAGCCGCATCTCGCCGGACGGCAAGCTCGTGTCTTTTCTGTCCACGAGCGCGGGCGGCGCGACGCGCATCTTCGCGCAGGCCGTCGGCGGCGGCAACGCGCAACAAGTCGAGGTGCCGGAAGGCGAAGTTCTGAGTCACGTCTGGTCGCCGGACGGCAATGAGATCGCATGCGCCGTTCGCAACCAGGATGTCATCCACATCGAGATGGTGCCCGCGCCGTTTGGTGGCGGCGCGCGGGCGCGGATCCGGCTCGACAAACCGGATAAGTCGATCGAGCGGCTCCGGCTCCTGCGGTGGGTCGGCACGGACCTGTACTACCAGGCGCACGAGGGCGGCAAACGTGGGGTCTCGCTCGGGCGCGTGAGCCTTGGAAGCCGGGGAGTGGCGGAAGTGAGCGCGGCGTGGAAAATCTCGGGCGACATTACGGGAATCACCGTCTCGCCCGACGCGACGCGCGCGGCCTACACCGTGCTCGCCGACCGGCAGGAGGATCTCTGGGTGATCAATCTGGACGGCACCGGAGCGCGCCGGCTCACGAATGACGCTGCCTTCGATCGGCACCCGCTCTGGACGAGCAACGGCCAGACCGTGCTGTACCAGTCGAACCGCGGCGGACAAATCGACCTCTGGGAAGCGTCGGCCGCCGACGACCGGACGTGGCCGATTACGTCGAGCCAGACCGAAGAGCGCCCGAACGCGGTCTCGGCGGACGGTTCGGTCCTGACGTACGAGCAATACTCCAATACCGCCAACCTCTGGGCGGTCGATCCGATGGCGAGCGGCGGCGTGCAGATCTCCGCCGACGCGATGAGCGACTACTTTCCTGCGCTGGCTCAGACCGGGACGACGCTGGTCTTTCAGCGAGCTCGGACCAAGTCGGGCGAGGGACTGGCGTTCATCGACTCCCAGCTGATGAAAGGCACGCTGACGGGAACGGTGTTCAACGCCGAGCCGGACGCGCTTGCGCCGGGGTTCGCGCCGAAGCTGTCGCCTGACGGCCGGCGGCTCGCGTTCCTCACCCGCCCGCCCGGAGTGTTCAACGCCACGCTGCATGCACGGAATCTCGAGAGCGGTAACGACGTGGTCGTGTCGGAGAACAACGTGCGATTCCCCGGCCATTCGCAGGGGCCGCCGATCGACTGGGTGGATCAGACGTTCGCCTGGAGCGCCGACTCGAGCCAGATATGGTTCATCGAGCGCGGCGTCGCGGGCGACGTGCTGCGGCGGTACCGCACCGGCGATGCGGGCGGCGACGCGGGCCTCGATCCGGCGGCGCACGCACAGCTCAAGAAGGGCGAGGTCATGCGCGACGTGTACCCGGCGTCGGATGGACGACGGGTCGCTTACCTGCGCGGGTGGCCCAAATCGACGGAGGAGTACCTTGTCGACCTGCACGTCGTCGAGCCCGAGGTTCCACGCGACACCTTGGTTTTGACGACGACGACGAGGCTCTACCTTCTCCTGCTCAGGGGATGGACGGACAAGGACGAATCGCTCGTCCTCGTCCGCCGGCCGGACGCCGGCAATGATGACGGATCCGATCCGCTCGTGGTGAGCGAGGTGACGGTCGCCGGCCAGTCGCGCCCGCTGATGACGATCGACAGCGCGTTTCATCAGACGCTGCGCCTGGATGCGCCGCGCCGGACGATATTCGTCACGCGGTCCGACGCCGGCGTCCACAATTTGTACGCCGTGCCGCTCGGCACGGGCCAGCCCAGGCGCCTGACCACCAATCAGGTGACTGGTGTATCGTTCTCGGGCGTCGCGCGTGCGTCCAGCGGCGGCATCGTCTTCGTGCGGGACGAGACGAAGCGCGACATCTATATCAGCCGCATCGGCAAATGACCGAACAGGAGCCTGTATGCCTTGGGAACTCTCCTCGTCCAAGATCGCCGCGCTTCGTTGGTACGCCCTGAGAATCGAGACCCTCGCACTGTCCGTCTCGTCGACGCGGCGGGAGAATCAGCATGTGGATGAGAGCTTCAATCGGACCACCGCGATCTTGAGGGCGACGCTGGCGCAACTCGACGGCCAGCGCGCCTCGTTCGGCGAGGCCATCGACTGCGCGATCGGCACCGTGCCGTGCGACGGTGTGTGCGTGCCGGATTGCCCGCCGCGGCCGGCGAGCGGCAGTAGCTCGCAGTCGTTCAACATCACGTAATGGTGCGGCGGGCGGCTGGGGCGGACGCCGGCGCCATCGCCGCGCTGGCTGCACGTCCATGGCGTGCACACACGGGAGAGCGACGCCCACGCCGAGATCGCGGGCCCGTGAAGGACCTTCCACGTGTCTGACGACCAGACGTTCCGGATCATCATCATCGCCGCCATGCTGGCGGTGTTTCCGATCGGGCTCTATCACCGGATTCGATCGCAGGCCTCCCGGGAGAAGCTCGACCGCCGGCACGAAGGGCTGTTCATCCTCCTGACGCTGCGGCCGGTCGCGGCCATCGGCGCGATCGGTGGCCTCGCGTACCTCATCGACCCGGCCTGGATGCTGTGGTCGTCCCTGCCGCTGCCGCTTTCGGTCCGCTGGATCGGCATCGTGATCGGCATGGGCGCAGGCAGCCTGCTCATCTGGACGATGAGGTCGATTGGACTGAATTTGACGGACACGGTCGTCACGCGCAAAGTGCACGCGCTCGTGGTGCACGGGCCGTATCGGTACGTGCGGCATCCGCTCTACGTCGCCGCGTTCCTGACGGTCGTCGCCTTCAGTCTCGCCGCCGCCAACTGGTTCGTCCTGGTCATGGGCCTGGCGGCGTTCTCGCTCCTCGTGTTGCGCGTCCGGACGGAGGAAGCGTTTCTCATCGCGCGCTTCGGCGACGACTACCGCGCCTACATGGCGCGCACGAATCGTTTCTGGCCCCTCGACTTCGCTCGGGGCAGGCCTTCTCGCCATGACTCGCGTTAGGAAGTACGCGGTCGCAGCTGTCGCGACGGTGGTCGTCCTCGCCGCCACCGGCCTGGGCGTCAAGACGCGCGCGGAGGCCTACCGGCTGGTCACGAACCCGCGGGAGACACGGTCGCTGCCGCGCGAGACGCCGGCCGATCGCGGTCTCCTGTTCGAGGACGCGACCGTGACGACGCCCGATGGATTGAGGCTGGTCGGATGGTTCATCCCGTCGCCCGGCCAGCCGACGGTGATCATCCAGCATGGGTACAAGGACAACCGCGGGTCGATGCTGGGACTCGCGGCTCTCTTGCGGCGCCACGACTACGCCGTCCTCATGCCGACCGTGCGAGCGCACGACCGTAGCGACGGCGAGGTGATCGGTCTGGGGTCGCGTGAGATGGTCGACCTGGAGGCGTGGTTTCAGTACTTGCTGGGGCGCGCGGATGTGGACCCGAATCGCATCGGCATCTTCGGGGCGTCGATGGGCGGCGCGCTCGTCCTGCAGTACGCCGCCGGCAATCACCGCCTCAAAGCGGTCGTGGCCGACTGCGCGTTCTCGTCAATCACGGACACGGTCGAGACCAGCGTCAGGTTCTTCACCGGGCTGCCGCCGTTCCCGTTCGCGCCGATGATCCTCTTCTGGGTCGAGCGCAAGCTCGGCGTCGCCGCGTCGACGATCGACGCGAAGCAGTTCATCGGCAAGATCAGCCCGCGGCCGGTGTTCCTGCTGCAGGGCGGCGCCGACCGGGTCGTGTCGCCCGAGAGCGGGGCCCGCCTGTACGCCGCGGCGAACGAGCCGAAGGAGCTGTGGTTCGAGCCCGCCCTCGGCCACGCGACGTTTCTGGCGGACATGCCCGAGGAGTTTGAAAAGCGGATCACCGCATTCTTCGACAGGCACCTCAGGTTAATGAGGCAATGAGGCAGTGAGGCAATGAGGCAATGGAATTCCTGAATGGATCTAGAATGCCCCGTCCCCCGAAGGAGGATCCCCGTGCGTAGGCGCCTGCTGCTCCTTTCCGCTGTTGCGCTCCTGTTCACCCTCGGCTTTTCTCCCCGGGCCCAGACGCCCGCAAGACCTGGCGCGCCAGAGTACGGCCCGGCCAAGGGCACGCTCGTCATCGTCGGCGGCGGCGCGACCGAGGGCACCGGCATCGTCGAGAAGTTCATCGAGCTGGCGGGCGGGCCCGACGCGAAGTTCATCATCATGCCGACGGCCGGTGGGAATCGCGGCGCTGACGGAGCCGTTCGCGAGTACCAGGAGGAGCAGACGGTCGCCGGCTGGCTCAAGCGCGGCTTGAAGAACGTCAAGATGCTGCACACGCACGACCCGAAGGTCGCCAACACCGAGGCGTTCGTGAAGGATCTGCGCGAGGCCAACGCCGTGTGGTTCAACGGCGGACGCCAGTGGAACATCGTCGATTCCTACGCCGACACGCTGACGTATCGTGAGTTTCACAAGGTGCTCGAGCGCGGCGGCGTCATCGGCGGCAGCTCCGCCGGCGCGACCATCCAGGGCGAATACCTCGTGCGCGGCGACACGTCGGGGCCCGACGTCATGATGACGGCGGAGCCGAACCACCAGTGGGCCTTCAGGTTCCTCC